>JAGGXZ010000136.1 GCA_021162805.1 Candidatus Poribacteria bacterium | reverse complement strand
GTGATATTATCTCCAAGATGCTCTTGATCAGAGGCTGTATCTAGACCTTCCTAGCTATTTTGCCATATCGTGTCATTCACGAGGCCTTATAGGATCTGCTCTAATCCCTATTTATTGCACTCCCTAATCCTCTACTAAGAGGTCAAGGATGTGGAAGAACTACAAACAACTGATAAAAGAGAGCGAAGAGGAACTCCAAGAGCTCGAAAAGAAGCACAGAGGGAAACAAACATACCCCAGAGTATCGCTTCTGAGACTACTGAAAAGCGGACAAGCAAGGAGCATACAGAAAAGCTCACAGATACTGGGCTACAGCAGTAAGCAGCTATACAGATGGTGGGATAGATATCAGCAAGGAGGGATAGAGGAATTACTCCATCTGAGGAAACCGCCAGGCAGGAGATCGATGATGACAGATCAAGCATGGGATGGGTTGATGCATCAGATGCGATCAGGGAAGATATCCACATTGAAAGATGCAAGGAGATATTTGTCAGAAGAATGGGGGATACAGTATAAGAGCCTCAATGGGATATGGGTTTTATTGAAGAAGCACAAGGTGAAGCTGAAGAGGGACAGGAGGAGGCATAGGAAGATATGTGCTGGGAAACGTATTGGAGGAGGATCTGGGCTCCATATGGATGAGCGAAGAGTACGTCAGGTTCAGGGTTAAAGTTGGGATGTTCGATTTCCCCTCATGCGTCGATTGTGGACTGGCATGCGATCTGGCCGAGAGGAACGAGGATTGCTGGGGAAATGATCCCTCCTGTGCCGACTGTTTATGGGCACACGACATCATCAGATGTCCTTAGTTGAGGAACGAGGAGCGAGGAACTGGGAACGATGGGATAAAGATTCCAGTTCCTCACTCTTTGATCGGTCTGGCCGAATAACCTTCAGAAGTTGTATACCGTATCGAGCTCCTCATCCGGCACGTCGAAGACGACGTTGTGAGGAGGCAGCTTTTCGACCTTGAAGAAAGAGGGCAGCCGGTCGTCGGCATTCGTGAAGCCCACGCCGAAGGCCTGACCGGTCACCGCGGCGCCGTTGCCCAGGATACGCCCTAATGGTGTCCCTTTGCCCACCTCCTTGATCAGCTCGATCGCACCTTGAGCGTCGCCGAACTCCTTGATTCCCGCCTCCATAGCCACTCCCAGAGCGACTCCCATCTCAATGGTATCCAGGCCGTAGTCGTCGTAGAGCCTATCCATGGTGGCGATCGCGTCCAAGTCGTCTATCCCCAAATTGGCCCCATTCGCCCAGACCGTTTCGTATTCGGGCCCTTTCGTCAGGTAGTTGCCGTCTTTATCCATGTAGATCCTCGAACACTGGATCACACATCCGGGATGACACGGATGTTTCGGCAGGCCACCCCGTTTTATGATGGTCTCGCGCTGTGTCTCCCCGCTGATCTTATCCGTTCCCTCAAACTGTCCTGAGCTGAAGTTACGGGTTGGGTAAGCTCCGGCCTCGTTTATCACGTTCGCAAGGGCGTTGGTCCCATACGTGGGGAGCGTCTCGCCCGTGACGGGATGTGAGGCAAGCAGACGGGCGAATTTCCTGGAGGCCGCTCTGAAGGCATCGGGATCTGCCATCGACACCCTCTCCGTCCCGGAGTCATCGACCACGATGGCCTTCAATCCCTTAGATCCCATAACGGCTCCCATTCCCCCTCTTCCAGCGTGCCGCGTGGGTCTGCCCTCCGTGTCCGTCACGGCGACGCTTGCCGCCGACATCTTCATCTCGTCCGCCTGGCCGATGGAGATACAGGAGATCCTATCTCCATATCTCTCCATCAGCTTGGCCACCGTGTCGTAATTACCTAACCCTTTAAGATCGGAAGCGTCCAGTAACTCCGCTCCATCCTTATCGATCTTCAGCATATAGAGCTTTCCGTCCTCCGGTTTGCCCTCCACGACGATGGCGGCGATGTCGAGCCGCGAGAGTTTCTGAGCCGCCGTTCCCCCAGCGTTGGCCTCCTTGATCCCTCCGGTCAGCGGACTTTTAGCTCCAACGGAGAGCCTGCCTGAACAGGGTGCGGGCGTTCCGCCCAGTAGGCCAGGAGCGATAACGAGTTTGTTGTTCTCATCGAGAGGGTAACAATTGGGCGGGACCTCTGAGCTGACTATCGCCGACGTCAATCCTCTGCCGCCTAAGTTTTCGTCGGAGGAAAAATCGCCACGCTATCTCCCTCACCTAATCTCGTCTCCAACCTATCTAGATCATCGATGTTACGTCCGTTGACGAAGATCTTCACGTACTTTCTGAGCCCGCCTCTTTCATCGAAGACGTATCCCCTGAATCTCTCACCGAATTCATCGCAGAGCTCCTCAAGGAGTTGCCGTATGGTTCCCACAAACTCTTTATCGATTTCCCTCTGGCCGGTTATATCCCTGAAAACAGCATAAAATTTTAACCTCATAACCTCACAACTCCCCTTCGAGCGTATTCCATTTTACATCATCGCCGAGATGGAGTCAAGCTTAGATCTCCTGAAGCACCGATTTCAGATATTCGACGGTTGTTCGGAGGCGATCCTCGACCCTTTCCTCCCAGGGGATGGCCTCTTCCTCCTCGGGAGGCCGAATCTCTCCAGCTCTGATCCTTCGCTCCGATTCGACGGCGAGCTGTATGACTTTTGAGAACTCCATAGGTGTGAGATCATGATGGCTTGAGAGCCAATTCGGATCGAATATGGGAAGATCATAGATACGAGGGTGATCCTCTATGGAAAGGTTGAGATCGGGGTTGAAAACCGAAACGGCGGAGATTATCTCACTAATGGGTATCACGCCTTGTCCACAAGGACGTGCCTGCCATCTAAGGCCGTTTCCGCTGAAAAACAGGATGGAGTCCTTCATATGGGTGGCGACGACGAGATGGGCGATCCTGTTGACGGCGGAGATAGGGTCCTCCATCCTAACGGGGAGGTTTCCGGTGTCGAGGCATATCCCCACCACATCCTCGCCCACCTGATCGATCACCCTGACAAGCTCGAATGTCGTGGCATCCATATGAGTTTCAAGGGCGATTTTAACTCCTAGTTCTTTCACCATGGGTGAAAGCATCTTTAACACCCTGACGGAATCCTCTATCTGTCTCCTCCATGGGATCTCGGGGTTAAACCTGTCATCCCGCCCTCCGATATAGGTTCTCATCGTCCTGCTTCCCGCCAGGGCTGCAAAACGAAGATGTCTTTCAAGCTTTCTCACAAATCCATTTCTCTCTTTAACCTTCCAAGGGTTTATGGAGGGGATGTTTACCTCGATATACATCCCTTTCTCATCGGCATACCGTCTGAAGGCCTTGATCTCATCCTCATCCCACTTCGGGCTGATCTGCGTTACCGAGCCGAACTGTACCCCTTCCGTCCCGAGCTTTCGAGCGAAATCAATGGTTTCATAGGGGTTAAGTTTCATAAAACCGATCGTATAGTTATCAAGTCCGATCCTCATCTTATACCTCCAACTTCTGTATCCTTATAGATTCGCTCATATTATCGTTAAGTGTAGCAGAGATCTGAGAGGTCAGAAGTGCTTATTTCCCAGGGCGAAAAGGAACGAGGAACCAGGACGGAAAAACGTTACAACGTTAAACGTGCAACGGATTTCCCTTCTCCTCGTTTCTCCTCATGGATAACCGCTGCACTCAGGGAAATAAGAGCGTATAGATTATACCAGAAATTCCCGCCGAGGGAAACGGTCGCCGTGTCAAGTCAAATGATAATGTTACCGAAAGGAGAATGCAGATCAAATGATAATGT
>JAGGXZ010000135.1 GCA_021162805.1 Candidatus Poribacteria bacterium | reverse complement strand
GTAGTATCTATGGCCAATTGTCCGCCGTCCACAGCTCAACCGTCATTAGAACGTTTAACGTTCCAACGTTCAACGTTTTAACGTTTTCCCAATCGGCTTCGCCGTCATTAATGACTACAAATGACGATAAATGACGACAAATGACAATAAATGACCTATAAGCGGCGGGCGGTAGTTTTAAAAATCTCCGCTACACTCAGCGATAATATGAACGAACCCATAATATTAGGGGGCGTTGAGATGAAGGCGATGTTGGCTTTGGAGGACGGTACGGTTTTCAAGGGTGAGAGCTTCGGCGCTCAAGGCGAAAAAACCGGAGAGGTGGTCTTCAATACCAGCATGACCGGATATCAGGAGATACTGACCGATCCATCCTATAAGGGACAGATAGTGGCCATGACCTACCCGCTTATCGGAAATTACGGATGCAACGGGCTGGACTTGGAATCGGATGGACCTAAGGTCGAGGGGTTCGTCGTGAGGGAGTACTCCGAACGGCCCAGCAACTGGCGTTCTCAGGAGAGCCTGGCAAGTTTCCTGGAGAGACACGGGATCGTCGGAATTCAGGGCGTTGACACCCGCGCTCTGACCAGGAAGCTGAGGATATATGGTGTGATGAGAGGGGTGATATCGACCGAGGACCTCGATCCGGACAGCCTCGTCGAAAAGGCGCGCTCGGCGCCGCCCATGGAGGGCTCGGATCTCGTGAGGTTCGTCACCTGCCACAAACCATATGAATGGGAAGGTAATGGAACGGTGAACCCTGTCCCAGGACGCCGGGAGGAGAGGGAGGAGCCAGGAAGGTTCAGAGTGGTCGCCGTGGACTGCGGCATCAAGCACAACATCCTTAGGCTCCTTAGCGACCACGGTTGCCGGATAACGGTCGTGCCTGCCACAACGAGCGCCGAGGAGATCCTAAGCTACGAGCCGGATGGGATATTCCTCTCAAACGGCCCCGGAGACCCGGCTGCGCTGCCGTATGTCGTCCAGACCGTGAGGGAGTTAATAGAGAGCGGCAAACCGATCTTCGGTATCTGCCTGGGACATCAGATATTGGGCTTAGCGTTCGGCGGTAGGACCTTCAAGCTGAAGTTCGGCCATCGGGGGGCAAATCAGCCGGTCAAAGACCTCTCCACGGGCAGGGTCGAGATAACCTCCCAAAATCACGGCTTCTGCGTGGATATAGACTCCATAAAGGATGAGGATGTGGAGGTAACCCACATCAACCTGAACGACATGACGCTTGAGGGGATGAGACACCGCAAACTCCCCATCTTTTCAGTCCAGTATCATCCGGAAGCCTCGCCGGGGCCTCACGATGCCAGGTATCTCTTCAGGCGTTTCACCGAGCTTATGGAAGGGTGAGCTATGCCGAAAAGGTCCGATATACGGAAGATTCTGATAATAGGCTCCGGTCCGATCATAATCGGCCAGGCGTGTGAGTTCGACTATTCCGGAACCCAGGCGTGCAAAGCTCTGCGCGAGGAGGGGTATGAGGTCGTCCTGGTCAACAGCAACCCGGCGACGATCATGACCGACCCCTCAGTTGCCGATAGAACCTACATCGAGCCGATAGCCCCCGAGGTGGTGGAGAAGATAATCGAAAGGGAGAGACCGGATGCACTTCTGCCGACCCTCGGCGGTCAGACCGCCCTTAACGTGTCGGTCGCTTTGGCCGAGGGCGGGGTGCTCGATAGATACGATGTGGAACTCATAGGCGCTAAGCTCCACGCCATAAAGAAGGCGGAGGACAGAGAGCTGTTTAAAAGATCGATGGAACGAATTGGACTGCGAGTGCCCAAAAGCGGTATAGCCCACTCCATCGATGAGGCTGTCCAGATCGTCCACGAGATCGGTTTTCCCGTCATCATCCGACCTGCCTTCACCCTGGGCGGAACGGGCGGCGGGATCGCATACAATATCGAGGAGTTCCGCCAGATCGTCACAAGGGGATTAGATCTCAGCCCCATAAGCGAGGTTCTGATCGAGGAGTCGGTCATAGGGTGGAAGGAGTATGAGCTGGAGGTGATGCGAGACGGCGCGGATAACGTCGTGATAATCTGCTCGATAGAGAACTTCGATCCGATGGGGGTTCACACCGGCGACAGCATCACGGTCGCACCGGCACAGACGCTAACCGATAAGGAGTATCAGGTGATGCGTGACGCAGCGATCGATGTCATCAGGGAGATAGGCGTCGATACGGGCGGTTCGAACATCCAGTTCGCCGTTAACCCTGAAACGGGCGAGCTGATGATCATCGAGATGAACCCTCGCGTCTCACGCAGCTCCGCCCTCGCCTCCAAAGCGACCGGCTTTCCGATAGCCAAAATAGCCGCCAAGCTGGCCATCGGATATACCCTTGACGAGATACCCAACGACATAACCAAGAAAACCCCGGCCTCCTTTGAGCCGACGATAGATTACGTCGTGGTCAAGATCCCCAGGTGGGCCTTCGAGAAATTCCCCGGCTCCGATCCGACCCTCACCTCGCAGATGAAATCGGTCGGCGAGGTCATGGCGATAGGCAGGACCTTCAAGGAGGCGCTACAAAAGGGGCTCAGATCGCTTGAGATGGGATGGAAGGGATTGGAGGACCGGTTTGACGAGGAGATCTCACATGACGATCTTGAAAGGATGCTCCGGATTCCAAACCCGATGCGGATCTTTTACATCAAACTTGCCCTGAAACGCAGGTTCTCCGAGAGGGAGATATCGAGGCTTACGGGTATAGATCCCTTCTTCATCCACAACATCCGTCAGATCGTCAGGATGGAGGAGGAGCTAAGGGGGATCGATCCTGAGGGGATGGATCGGGATGAGCTGAGGGAGAGGATCTTTCAGGCCAAGAGATATGGTTTTTCGGACGCTCAACTGGGCTGGCTCTGGGGAATGGGCGAGGAAGAGGTTAGAACGTTGAGGAAAAGCCTGGGCATCGAGGCGACGTTTAAGACGGTCGATACCTGTGCGGCCGAGTTCGAGGCGGAAACCCCCTATTACTACTCGACATATGAGGTCGAGGACGAGGTGAGACCCTCCGGTAAGCCGAAGATCATGATCCTCGGAGGTGGACCGAACAGGATTGGACAGGGGATAGAGTTCGACTACTGCTGTGTACATGCGGCCTTCGCCCTGCGGGAGGAGGGGTATGAGGTGATAATGGTCAACAGCAACCCCGAGACGGTCAGCACCGATTACGACACATCCGACAGGCTCTACTTCGAACCTCTCACGCTGGAGGACGTGCTCAACATCGCCGACAGGGAGAAACCCGATGGTGTGATCGTCCAGTTCGGCGGACAAACCCCGCTTAATCTGGCCATACCGCTCAAAAAGGCGGGCGTCAAGATCATAGGTACCGATCCGGAGGACATCGACAGGGCGGAGGACAGGGAGAGGTTCAGAGGTTTCCTGGAGAGGATCGGCCTCAAACAGCCCAAAAGCGGAACGGCGACATCGATCGAGGAGGCCAAGGGGATCGCTCAGGAGATAGGATACCCCGTCATGGTTCGTCCCTCATACGTCCTGGGCGGCAGGGCCATGGAGATCGTCTACAACGAGACGTCGCTTGAGCGATACATGCGAGAGGCGGTCGAGGCGTCGCCCGAGCATCCCGTTTTGATAGATAAATATCTGGAGGACGCCATAGAGGTGGATGTGGACGCGATATCGGACGGCGAGATAACGGTGGTGGGCGGAATAATGGAGCATATCGAGGAGGCCGGGATACATTCCGGCGACAGCGCCTGCGTCCTTCCGCCATACACCCTCACGGAGGAATTGGTCGAGGAGCTTAAGCGGTGCACATATGCCCTGGCGAAGGAACTGAACGTCAAGGGATTGATGAACGTGCAGTATGCCATCAAGAACGATGAGATATATGTTCTTGAGGTCAATCCACGCGCCTCCAGGACGATCCCGTTTGTGAGCAAAGCGATAGGGGTGCCTCTCGCCAAATTGGCCGCCAAGATCATGGTCGGCAGGAAGCTTTCGGATCTGGGATTCACGAGGGAGATCGAACCTCCCTATTTCTCCGTCAAGGTTCCCGTCTTCCCCTTCGACAAACTCCCCGGATCGGATCCTCTTCTGGGTCCTGAGATGCGATCGACAGGCGAGGTCATGGGGATAGATCCGGAGTTCGGCGTGGCCTTCGCGAAGGCTCAGATGGCGACCGGAAAACCCCTACCGACGAGGGGCACTGCTTTCATCAGCGTCAAGAACAAGGATAAGCGTTCCGTGATATTCATCGCAAAGGTCCTGCATGACCTGGGATTTAAGATCATAGCCACGCATGGCACGGCTAAGGTGCTTTTGAGACACGGTATGGATGTCACCCTGCTCTACAGGATCGGGCAGGGCAGGCCGACGATATATGACTACATCAAGAACAACGCTGTGGATATCATCATAAACACCCCGACGGGGCGGGATAGGCGTCCCAATGAGGTTTTGATAAGGAAGTTGGCCCTAAGCCACCGCATCCCGCTTGTCTCGACCATCTCCGGCGCCCAGGCCGCTGCCAGCGGTATAGAGGCGCTGATCCGCAAGGGCATGTCAGTTAGATCCATCCAAGAATACTATGCCGAAAGAATCGACTGATACTTCTCTGTAAGGGTTTTAGGGGAGGAAAGGAGATGTGTCCGAGCGGATATCTCCCCGCTCGGACACACAAGGGGGAGTTTCTACCTCCTCAGTGGGACTTTAGATCTCCCCAGGTGGTGGCGAGCTTACCGGAGGGATTTACGGCCATAAGGCCGGTGAAGCCGTTCATCAGCTCCTGGATCTCGTTCTTGCTCAACGCTTTATTCGCGATCCACAGGTCATCCATAGCACCCTGATAGAAGGAGGAACCGCTGGTACGACGGAACCCTATGTCCAGGCTCGGTTCTTTCTCCACGTTGATCTTCCCCCCACCGGCTATCGGTCCGCCCTGATCCTCCTCGCCGTTGATGTAGATAGTGGCCTTTGAACCATCCCATACGGCAGCGACGTGGGTCCATTTTTTCGTGGGTATCACCGTCTGGCCGATGAAGTCCTTGACGTGGTATGTCGTCCAGACGAGAGTTGTGTCGTGGAATCCGAATTTCCATCCTGCTGAGCCGTCCATCTCCACGATATTTCTCCATCCGCCTAGCGTTTCAGGGTTAACCCATGCGCCCACCGACATCGGATCGGTCAGCTTCTTCAGCGGGTCCGCGTTCGGAACGGTTATATGAGTTTTACCGTCAAAGTAGAACGCGCCGCCGTATTTGCCGTCCACCCATTTCACGCTTCCAACGACCTCCCCGTTGTTGCCGTATCCGGACAGATCGGAGACTTTCTTTCCCGAACCCTCATCGAAGGTCATCAGGAAAACGATGTAATCGGGGAGCTTGGCTTCCGCCCAGAGCGATAGGACGATCACCAAAAACAGAGCCGTTAAAAGCAAGCAGATATACCTTCTCATGCTCTCTACCTCCCATTTGAGATTCTGAGCTACTAGCATTATATACCTCAATCAAAAGCCTGTCAAGCCCTCAATGTTCGGACTGTTACACGTCCGCAGTCAGCAGACCGCTGCTTATAGGTCATTTATTGTCATTTGTCGTCATTTGTAGTCATTAATGACGGCGAAGCCGATTGGGAAAACGTTAAAACGTTGAACGTTGGAACGTTAAACGTTCTAATGACGGTTGAGCTGTGGACGGTGGACAATTGGTCATAGATACTACGCTCAAGGAAAATAAGAGCGAATCTCTTATACCGAGATTCGGAAGGATTGAGATGACGGCGATTATGCCCCTTTAACATGCCGCCTGAGAAGGATCAAGTTGTAGGTCATCCTCGAGATGACGGCGTAGAGAACCGTCCCGGCCACGAGCCAGATCGCCATATCGGTTCGCCTCAGGAATCCCCCCCCGACCAGTAGGATGATCCTGACAAATCTAAGCGAGAACTTCTCCTGCAGCTTCACCTCCCCTTTGGTTAAGCCCTCGACGGCCGAGTTGATATAGGTGGCCAGTGGGATGCCCACCATGGAGATGATAGAGGGTATAGGATGTGCGATACCGCCGAGAAGCATGCCAAGGATGAAGATCAGATCTGAATACTTATCTATGATCTTATCGACGAACGATCCAAAGGCTGAAGACTCTCCTCTTGCTCTGGCGACACATCCATCTAGGAGATCGAAGAATCCGTTGGTCAGTATCAATATCGCCCCTGTGACCGGTTTTCTCTCCCAGAATGCGGCACCTGCCCCCAATGCTGCCAGGAGAGAGAGCGCAGAGACGAAATTCGCTGAGATATAAGGTGCTATTTTCACCGCCAGCGGATTTATGATCTTCCTCTCCACAACCCTTAGCTTCTCGGTCATTTCCTGTGCCCTCCCATGTATATAAACGCCTCAATCGCCGCTATCAACATCAATATAAACGAAATAAGGTATCTTCCCTTCAGGATGAGATAGAGCGCAACTCCCAATAGGATCAAGGCTGTGAGGGATATGAAACTCAGACCGAACCTGAACTGCCTGAACATGAATCACCGAATAGAAAAACGGCGCATATAACCCTTCCAGGCCATATGCGCCTTCGATGGGATACGGCTTTTAGCTGCGCCTCCTCTTCAGAGCTTTCCTGAGCTTTTCCCTTCTATCCTCTTCGTCCTTGTCCTTCTTCTTCTCGCTCTCCTTCGATTTAACCCTTTTCCTTACCTTTTCCGCTCTGTGGGAGTTCAACTCCGGTTTCGCAGGCGCTCGGGATCTCACCTCCCGATCGGATCGGGATATCCTTTCCCTCAGCTCATCCGTCTGAGGACGATATCCGGGGCGATCCGATTGTGGGTACTCCCATCTCTTCCCATCGTAATATCTGAACATCTCCCATGAGGCATCATACCGGCCATCCAGGGGCAGGGGAGGTGCTGAAAGGTCATAGCCATAGCCGTATCCGTAATAATCGGACGGAGGTGGGTAATAATACTCTTTATCGATATCGGGGGCGCGTTTTAAAGTGCATCCCATCCATGATATCAGAGATAGGATGACCGCCGCCATCACGATGCGGCGGCCGACGGCAAACATCGAAATCACCTCTTTTTATTTCCCCTCCCACCAGGGGATAAATAACCTCTGGCCTACATATATCTTATCCCTATCGAAATCATAATCGTCCTGATTTCCCTCGACGATCCAGGGCCACCGCTTGGCGTTATCATATGTGTCCGGCCTTGCAGCTATTTTGGGCAGCGTGTCACCCTTACGAACAATATACCAGTGAACCCGTTTTGGGGTCTTGATCGAGAAACTGAAGGTGTAATCCGAGGCTACGTTGCCGGCCTTATCTTTAACGCCGCTGACGGAGACGGTATATTTCCTGGCCGAGATGAGCGGCTTAGCTGCGTTGAAGATGATGGAGTTACCCTCGTAGGAGACCGTTCCCTCGATATCACCCTCGTGCTTGGCGAGGGCATCCTCCAGGGAGACCATGTGAACCTTAATCGTTCCCTCGGAGGCGATCGGCTCGTTATAGGTAACCGTTATCTTGGTAACGCCGGTATCCACGGCATCCTTGGGATCGATGAGAGCTCCATCTGCCGGATCGGTCGAGCTAACCTTCGGCGGAGTGGCATCGGTGTAGGTGAAACCCCCTGACAGAGTTCCGGAGAGCTGATTCGGGTTTGTCACTACGACATCGGCCGCGCCGACCTTGCCCGGAGGTGTGATGGCGGTTATCTCGGTCTTGGAGGCCACGGTAACGTTCCTGGCAGGGTTGCCACCTATGGTGACGGTCGCTCCCTCCTTGAAGTTCGTTCCCGTTATCTTTATCGTCGTGCCTCCGGTCTCGGGTCCTTTGTTCGGGGAGACGCTCTCGACGGTAGGCGGCTTTTTACAGCCGGCACAGCCCATCATCACTGCCAGGGCGGCGATCAAAGCGAGCATTATTAGGTATCTTACTTTGCCCATACCTTCACCCCTTGAGCGAAGATTTTCCCAAACATCCACAGCTGTTCCTTGGGATCTTGATATTAGTATACTAGCTACCGGAGCGGTTGTCAATAACTGAATTCGGCTCCGCCTAAGGGGATAGGCAAACTCTGAGGGAACCTCGCATCCCTCTGGCTTTCGCTTCGATAAGCGCCTCCACCGGCCCGCTATAAGGAACATAGCGGCGAGTCTCGTAATCGTAAGCTTTAGGAACCTTTCCGGCCGGAAGAAAAAGGGCATATCTCCCATCTCCCAGCGAGCTGAATTGTGGCTTGAGACCGTAAAGCGGCACCAGCTCCGCCCGTACATCCGCCCTCTCGACCGGCTCTCCATTGAGGCCCTTGAGTAGAATGACCAAGTCGAGTCCCTTTCCGGGCTCCCACGAAGAACGCTCAACCTTGACGCCTATCTGCCCCGAAAGGAGCTTCAAAAGGGCCATAGCCTTGGAAAACCTTCCCTCCTGCAGGTGTCCCATTGCCCTTCGTCGAAGTGCTCTCATGACGGGCGTGAGGAAGCCCTCC
>JAGGXZ010000134.1 GCA_021162805.1 Candidatus Poribacteria bacterium | reverse complement strand
ATGGTTATACGGGAGATGGCACATGGGATGTAGCCGTTGTAGACTCTGGAGTGAGCCTTTACCATCCAGCTCTTAGCGCACACAGAGAGTCAGGAGACCCGTATATTTCTACGATGAGTAACCGACCGGATCAGAACCACCCCGATGACGATTATGGACATGGGACCGCTGTGGCAGGGATCATTGCCAGCACCGATGCCACCTATAAAGGGATTGCCTACGGAATTGATAAGATCATCATCTGCAAAGTTATGACAGGTGGGTATAACCCTGTGGAGACAGAAGTATGGGAAGCTGTTGACTGGGCGCTCGATGCTTCAAAACCTCCTTATTCATATGCGCATGAAACGGCTGAGATCATTAATTTCTCAGCGGGATTCGACACCGTTGACAAGTATCACGGATACTCTGATAGTGCCAAGTTCTTTGACGCAGTTGTGGATGACCTGCACGTCATGGTTGTAACCTCAGCTGGGAATTATGGAGATAATATTGAAAAGGGTAATATCACATCGCCAGGGGATATGTTCAACGGTCTAACGGTTGCTAATATGGACAATCGAAATACTCCACAACGGAGTGACGATGTTGCAGCAGATAGCAGCAGTGTGGGTCCGGCGGGTGGTCGGAAAAAACCTGATGTGATTGCTCCGGGAACGTATATAACAACGACCCGACGGGATTGGTTTCAAGGATTCCCCAAATTCGGAACAGGGACAAACGGTAACGGAGGCTATATCACGTTTTCAGGCACAAGCTTCGCTGCTCCCCACGTCACAGGCGCTATTGCGTTGCTTTACGATTACCTATCTACCTGGCCCAAGACACTGAAGGCAGTTCTCATCAATACAGCTGATGATTGGGGAGAACAAGGCTGGGACGGTAAGCATGGTTGGGGATATATTAACCTTCAGGCAGCTTTGACCCACTGGTTTTACGACGAAGTGGGGTTAAATCCAGCTGGTTCGAACTTTGACCGATACTATTGGTCCTGTTCTATAGACCCTGGCGAAAAGATCACTGCTGTTTGGAATCGCGAGGTGGATTATAACTATCCTGAACCACCTACCGTTCATGATTTGGATAACATTGACTTGTTCCTCTACGATTACACAGGAGGTGTCAAAGGAAGTCTACTTGCTTCATCTACTTCTACTGTAGACAATGTGGAGCAAGTGGTGTATAATGGGACCACCTCAAAACAGGTGCTTGTTGAGGTTCGAAACATGACGCCCAATTCTGATGCGTATGTTTCCGTCGCATTTCCCAGTCCTTTTTCTCGAAAAGGATATGGTCCCTACGCTCCTCCTCGTCCGGTCAGCCATCAAAACGAGCCTATTAGGAATGAACTAGGGCAGAACTTCCCTAACCCCTTCAACGCTGAAACCTGGATCCCCTATGCGATTGAAAAAGAGGCGGTTGTGTCGGTGCAAATCTTCGATACAAATGGTAGGCTGGTGCGGAAGCTCGATATTGGGAAGAAACCTGCCGGATGTTATTTTTCCAAAGAGCGAGCAATTCACTGGGATGGGCGCAATGAGCTTGGAGAAAGAGTGCCAAGTGGGGTTTATTTCTACTACTTAACCGCTGGAGAATTCGCTGCTACCCGAAAAATGGTAGTATTGGAATAAGGGGATGCCTCTTTATGGGAGAAAGAGCTATGAGGGGGAAGGGCTATACCTCATGTGTTACGGTGGCCAAGCTAAGCATGGTCACCACCCTTTTGCTTTCTCTTCTAACTGGCTGTGGCGAAAATGAGGAATCAAATGAGCTTCCGGAGCTCCTCTGGCAACCCACAGCTCCTACCGGGACCACCTTTATCCAGGTGATCCTGGCCACACCTGATGACAGACTATACATCGGCACATCGGGTGATGGGATCTTACGATCAGACAACGGGGGAAACTCATGGGTCAGATCAGGTTTGGAGGGATATATGATCAGATCGCTGGTCCGTTCCGGCAGTATGCTCTTTGCCGGAACCGGTGTCAAACGCACCAGCGAATATGGAAGGCTTATTTACAGGGAAGGAGGCCTCTTCCGATCGGACGATGGAGGTTTACACTGGACTCTTCTCGGATTTGAGAAAAACGAGGTTCTGGTATTCGTTTTCGGGACGACCATTTACGCTATTGTCAGCGGTCCTTCCATTTCAGGTATCTTTCGATCTGATGACAATGGTGACACATGGCATCAAATTCCGGGAATTTCAGCTCCTGCTCGCATGGGGCTACATCCGATGGCGGAGGTGAACGGAGCGTTGTTTCTCGTAAATTGGGATGGGCTCTTCCGCTCCACCGATCAAGGAAAGACTTGGCAAGCATTGGAGTTCGATAGATGGGCTTGGGAGGTTTGTAGTGGTAACTCCGAGATTTTCGTGGTGAGATATGTGGGGGGTAAGCAGAAGATGATCTACCGCTCGACGGATCTTGGGGAGACATGGACGCCTATTGGATACTTAGAGCTTCCAAGCTCATTTCTTGTTCTGGATACGACCCTCTATGTCGGCGTTAGAGGAGTGGTGCGTTGGAGTGAGGATGGGGGATGGGAACTGGTAGGGTTGGAGGATTACGATATCTCATCGCTTTCAGTTTCCGACAACTACCTCTATGCTGCCACGTGGAGCGGAGAGGTGTTCAAGACAAAATTACCACGGTGAGCTTAATCGTCAATTCGCTCGATCAGCTCGTGATATGATGGTTAAGCTAAGTGTGATTATCATCCTTTTGTTTTCTCTTCTAACCGGATGCGGCGAAAATGAGGAATCAAATGAGCTTCCCTGGCAACCCATAGCTCCTACAGGCGCGTTGTCTATCAAAGTAATCCTTGCAACGCCTGATGATAGAGTGTATATCGGCACATACAGTGGGATCTTACAATCGGACAACGGAGGAAACTCATGGGTTCGATCAGGTCTGGAGGGATATAAAATTACGTCATTGGCATACTCTGAAACGGCGCTCTTTGCAGGAGCAGATGTCAATTATATTGATGAACATGGGAGTCTTATCCCTACTAAAGGTGGATTGTTCCGATCGGACAATGGTGGGATTCGCTGGATTCCTCTCGGATTTGAAAGAAACTCTGTGGGACCGCTGCTTGTAGTCGGGAGGACCATCTTTGCGGGCACCGATAAAGGCCTATTCCGCTCAGATGACAGCGGTAACACGTGGCGCCGGATTCCTGAGATTTCCTTTATTGTGTCGATGGCAGCAACGAAAGGTATACTCTTTGTCATAGACAAAGGGGGACGTAGATTTTCCCGGTCTGCTGATCTTGGCAACACCTGGCAGATCATAGATTTTCCCAACTGGCCTCAGGATGTTGTAGCTGGTGACTCTGATCTCTTCGTTGTAAGACATTTCGGCGTTGAACAGAAGATGATCTACCGCTCGACGGATCTGGGGGGGACGTGGACGCATATCGGAAATCTGGATCTTCCACAATCGCCTCTCGTTCTGGATTCAGCCTTTTACGCTGGGGTTAGAGGTGTGATGCGTTGGACGCTAAAAAGGGGATGGGAACTGGTAGGGTTAGAGGATTACGATATTTCATCGCTTTCAGCTTCCGACAACTACCTCTATGCCGCCACGTGGAGCGGAGAAGTGTTCCGAGCGAGACTGTCCCGGTGAGTCTTCCTCACTCGATCAGCCCATGATACCTCCCCATCCAATACGGCAGAAGGAAGAAGGCGCCGTCATTCTCACTCCTTCCTCCCGTTCCTCCCCGCAGCTTATACGGGTTGCCGTCCCAGTTGACCACATCCCTCTCTCCGGGAGGTACGGGCACGCTCGATTCACCCGGTCGGACCGGATGGGGCGGCAGATCCCATCTGAAGCTGTTGTCCACGCTCCACCTGACCATATCAAGCGGTATCTCCCTAAGCGTCCTCACCGCCTCCTCCACGTCACACGGCCTGCCGGTGAAGATCCCGTAGATGAAGTTCCAAAGCGGAGATCTGTCACCTCTCACGAACCACCAGGTTCTTTCCAGGCTCAAAAGGTAAAGCCTCCTCAGCTCGGGATCATCTTCGTAGAGCAGAAGCGGGTAATAGGAGAGGAAGGCGAGCTGATTGTCATGATATACCCTGTAGGCCGGATCGGCGATCAGCTGTTCGATCAGGTTCAACGCATAATGCTCCTCGAGGGCAAGGTCTCTGTAGATCTCATCATATCTTTCATCGCCTGTGATGTGATATGCCGTCTTTAGATGTGAGAGGATCTCGAGCGAGTTGAGCCCGCGTCCGTACTTCCAGTATTCGTCCCGGTTCAACAGATCAGGGCTCCACACGCCCCACTGTGTCCTCTCCCCGTCCACGTCTCTGAGCACGAAGCCGTTTTCGATGATGTGATCGGTTATCCGGGCGATCTTCTCGCGGATCAGCTCTTTATCCTCCTCGTCCGCCGCCAGGTCCCAGCAGACGGAATATCCGAAGAAGTGGCCGACGATCTCATCCGAGCTCGTATCGCCCTTCCACTCCCACCGTCCATCCTCGCTCAGGTGCCATTCTCCACCGGATTTACGGGATCGGGACTCGTCTACCCTCCTTGCCGCCCTCGCTACGAAGCCAGGGATAGGGGTGATCTCCTCCAGGAAAGCCAATGCCCTGAGGGATCTCTTGAGATACCGGCGGGCCTCCTCATCTCCCGTCACGGCCCACCTGAAGGACTCCGCTGCAAGGTACACCCCCGTCCACAGGCCGTCGTTATCGCTGGCCTCATGGATGAAGTTCTCGAAGTCGGCGGGCTTCGGAAACTCACAGTGGGAGACCCATCCATCCCGATCATGCCTGGCCGCCCTGATCATCTCGATGTGGTCGGCTTTCTCCTCCAGGGTCATCATCCGGGTGTGAAGATGGGCCAGCCCACCTTCGGTCGCGACCCAGGCCCCACCTTCTCCGTCCGAGGTCATCGCTTGAACTCCGTCCCCGGGCAGCCAGCGTCGTCCACAGTATAGCCGCCACGTTCCCTCATGCAGTTTAACCACGCCTCTGTCAGTTCCGAACCAGACCTCTCCCCTTTCTCCGAAGGCTATGCACCGTGTGTCTCCGTAAGGTATCCTGACGTTAAGCCAGAAGGGGAACCATCCGTCCCTGCCGTTGAAAAGGGTCGGAGCCTCCCTGGTGGCTATCCAAAGCAGCCCGGAACCGTCGATCTGGATATCGCGGACGTGGTTCTGTGGTAGGCCGCTGCCGGCGTACGTATACCACCGCCACTCTCCACCGCTCAGGCAGCCCAGTCCTCTATCGGTTCCGACCCATATCTCGCCCGTTTTGGGGTGTACCTTCAGGACAGTGCCTGTCTTAAACGGCGGAAGCTCGGCCATGATCTCAAGCCGACCTCCGTTCAGAAGCGCCACATGGCGCGGAAGCAGACATATCAGATCATCGCCGCGGCGATCCAGATCCAGGATCGGTTCCTCCGATTCGACCTCGCGCTCAAAGCTCAGCTCACCTTTCTCTGTCAGGTAAACGCGCCATATCCCGTCATCCGATGCCAGAAGTACCGACCCTCCCCAGGGGAGAGCGCTGTTGACCGGTGAAGGGGTTTCCGACGAGATTGAGATCCGCCGCTCGTCGGGTGCAAAAACGGAGAGACGCTCCTTGGCGATGATCCAGAGCTTATCGCCGATCCGGAGGAGTCTTTTGACCTCCGATCCGGCTATCCTTTCATCCTCGATCTTATCGGTCATATCTTGAGGGTAAGGCACATCTTTGTAGTAGGTCATCTCTCACCTCCCATCAACGCTATCCCACCGTTTGAAGACCGCTTCCAGCGATCCTTCATCGAACTTCTCGCCGAAGACGACGTTCGGATCGCTTTCGATTCCCTTATCTCCGGCCTCCTCCGACACCGAGTCGAGTTATACCAAACTTCGGTGTCTCAAGTCAACCCGCTAGGGCGAGACCCATATGGAGGGCGATCCGGTGGATCGCCCCTTCGGTTAAGGCTTTTAGATCGTGGGGATTCTCGCCATGACCTCCTTCCCTCTCTTAGCTGAACGGGCTATACCATCCATTATAACGTTGGTGAGCAGGACTTTTTCAGGATCTATCGGGGAGGGGCCACCTTTGAGGACGGCATCACGGAACGCCCTGATCTGTGCCTGCCAGACGTCCACGGGCTTCAGCCCGCGGATCCTGACGTTCACCATGTTACCTCTGACCTCTTCGACCTCCAGTGAGCCGCCCTCTGCCTTGACGAGCTGCTCCAACCCTTTGGGAACTTCATCGGCGTACACCTCCATACCGTCCATCGAGAGCCCCGCCTTCTTGCCGAGGAAGAAATTCGATCCGAGGGAGTTGGCATGCACCGCCCACGATATCTTGAAGACCATGATGGAGCCGTCCTCGAATCTCACCCATGCCGCGCCGAACTCCTCGACATCCATATCCTTGAGACCGGGGATCTGTCGAGCTATATAGTCGCAGGTGAAGGCCGAGATCGTCGCGGGTTTAGGGAAACCCAGGGCGAACAGAGTATTGAACATGTTGTACACGCCTATATCGACGACAGCGCCAAACCCTGCTGTCTTCTTGTAGATGAAGGTTCCGCCGGGGATCCCTCTACGGCGGCATCCGACCGATTCACAGTAGTAGACATCGCCGAGTATACCCTCGGAGATGATCTTCTGCGCCATAACCACATTGGGTCGGAACCTGCTGTGGATGGCAATATGAAGTATCTTGCCCGACTCTTTGGCCGCTCGGACCATGGCAGTGGCATCCCTGAGGGTGGCGGCCATAGGTTTTTCACAGAGCACATGTTTCCCGGCCTTTAGGGCAGCAACGGTCGGAGCTCTATGCGCCTGGTTGAACGTGCAGACGCTAACGGCATCCAGCTCTTCCATCTGAACCATTTTCCTGAAGTTGGTGAAGACGTTCTTCTTCGGTATACCCCACTTTTCGGCGAACTGGACGACCTTTTCCTTTACTATGTCACATGCCGCTACCAGTTCGATACCCTCTATCGTCTGGTATACCTTGGCGTGATGGTTGCCTATGCCGCCGGTACCCACAATGCCGACCCTGACCGTGTCCATGCGTTTCCTCCTTTCTCGGGAAAATTCGCCGTTAATATATCATCAGGTGGATCATAAATCAACCCGTTTCGCTCAAATTCCCTTTGAGTGTAGCAGTATCACCGATAGGAGACAGGAGGCAGGAAACAGGAGACAGGAATATAGTTTTCCCCACGATAATATGAGCGTAAAAATTTGAATTGAATAAGCCGGGCGATCTGTGATACAATAACGGATGATCGGATTGAAAAACGCTCTCTACGCGGGGGAGTCATATGAGATGCCCAAACTGTTCCTATGAAAACCCCGAGGCGGCACTGTTCTGCATGAGGTGCGGGACAAGGCTTCAGAAGGTATGCCCCGAATGCGGCACACAACTTCCCCCTGATGCTCTGTTCTGTATGCGATGCGGAACCAAACTCTCTGACCACCCCACAGCCGAGCCGGCGATACCCAAACTGGAGGACATCAAAGATAAACTCTACATCCCCGCCCCACTTGCGGAACGGATGCGAGCTGCCGCTGAGGAGATACAGGGCGAAAACAGACTCGTCACAGCCCTCTTCGCCGATATCTCAGGGTTCACAGAGCTTTCAAACCGATATCCCCCCGAACGGATCGTGGAGGTGGTCAACGACTGCTTCAAGGTGATAGTGGATACGATCCTGCGATATGAGGGCAGCATCAACCGATTCATCGGTGATAATGTGCTCGCCTTCTTCGGAGCACCTATCACGCACGAAAACGATCCCGAACGGGCGATCCTGGCTGCGCTGGAGATGAGGGATAAAGTGAAGGATCTGTCCCTGCAGATCTCCATAGGCATAAACAGCGGAGTGATGTATTTCGGCCCCATAGGCACCACGGAGCACCTTGAGATAAGCGCCTACGGCCCGCAGATCAACCTCGCCAAGCGTCTGGAGGAGGCGGCAGAGCCGGGACAGATACTGGTTGGCCCCGGCACCTACAGGTTTACCAAGAGGGCTTTCGTCTTCAACCGGATCCCCGATCTGCATCTCAAAGGCCTAAGCGAGCCCGTCACGGCATATGAGGCGGTCAGGATCAGGGAACATCCGGAGAAGCTCCGCGGTATAGAGGGATTGCGATCCAGGATGATAGGCAGGGAGAGGGAGTTTTCGGAGCTGGCCGAAGTTGCGAGGGAATGGCTATCGGGACAGGGACGGATGGTAAGCATCATAGGAGAGGCAGGGATAGGGAAGTCGAGGTTGGTGATGGAGTTGAAGAAGTACCTGTATGATAGACAGGGTGACAAGGAGACAAGGGGACAGGGAGAAGATAAGATATCAAGTCCCCTTGTCCCCCGGTCCCCTTGTCTCCCCCTCATATTGGAGGGTCGCTGCATCTCCATCGGTCAGCCCATAAGCTACTGGCCCTTCATAGATATGTTCCGCACCCTCTTCGAGCTTACGGAGGATGATACCGAGGCCGATGTTGCTCGAAAGGTGCGGGAGAGGATCGGCGAGCTTTTTCCCCGCCAAGCGGAGGAGATCCTGCCGTTCGTCGGACACCTTATGAGCATCCGGTTCGGCGACGAGTTGGATAGGAAGCTGGAGCACTTCAGCGCCGAACAGATACGGCATCAGACGATGATGAGATTGCGGGATATCTTCGTGGCATTGGCCCGCGAGAGGCCGCTGATGTTGATTTTGGAGGATCTGCACTGGAGCGATGACCTGTCGCTGGATCTGCTCTCGCTGCTGATGGATGAGCTGGTGACGCATCCCATCCTTCTCGTGTGTGTCTACCGCCCTGAGCGCGATCACCGGTGCTGGCAGCTGAGCTCCCTTGCACAACGAAAATGTTTTGAGAGGTACACCGAGATACACCTTCAGAGGCTCACGCAGCGTCAAAGCCGGGAGCTTGTGAGGAACCTGTTGGCGATAGACAATCTCCCGGAGAACGTCAGGGAGATGATCCTGGGCAAGTCGGAGGGCAACCCGTTCTTCATCGAGGAGGTTATCCGGTCGCTGATAGACAGGGGATTGATCTATCGGGAAGGGGATAGATGGAAGGCTCGGGATGAGATATCGGAGATAGACGTTCCGGACACGATCCAGAGCGTGATCATGGCGAGGATAGATCGTTTGGAGGCTGAGACGAAGTATGTGCTGCAGTGTGCTTCGGTGATAGGGAGGCTGTTCCGATATAGGCTATTAGGGCACTTGGTCAGACATGAGAGGGAGTTGGACAGATATCTGGAGGAGCTTGAGGAGAAGGAGCTGGTGTATGAGGAGAGGAGCGTTCCGGAGCTGGAGTATGCCTTCAAGCATGCCCTCACTCAGGAGGCGACGTATCAGAGCATACTGGAACAGCGTAGGAAGGAGTTTCATCGTCAGGTTGCGGAGGGGATAGAGCGTTTGTATAGGGATCGGATGGAGGAGTTCTACGAGGAGCTGGCGCATCACTGGGAGCGAAGTGGGAACAAGGAGAAGACGCTGGAGTATCTGGTCAAATCGGGAGCGAAGGCTGCCAGGAACTACGCCGGGGAGGTGGCGATAGATTACTACACGAGGGCGATCCAATTGGCGGAGGAGTTGGGTGTCACGGGAGAGGAGCTGGCGGAGATCTACGAGGCAAGGAGTCAGCTATACGCCGATGTGATGTATTACGAGGAGAGCATCTCCGATGCGTTGAAGGCTATTGAACTGCAGAGTCAAAGATCAAAGCGAGCTAGGCTGTATCAGCATATAGCCACAATCTATGCGTGGTTCATCGGGGATAATGATAGGGCCGTTTATTATGCCCGTAAGGCCGTTGAGGAGATCGACCCGATGGACAAATCACGTGAGACCGCAATCAGCTATGAGGGAGCTGCGATCGTTCTTATAAATCAGATCGGCCTGACGGAGGGAGAACGATATCTGAGGAGGGCCATAGAGATCTCAGAGGAGATGGGATATAAAGACCTGCTGGCCTCATATTATGCTATGCTGAGCTATTTGATTCAAACAGAGCGTCAGCAGGCCAGGGAAAAAGCATTGCGCTATCTTCCACATCTGAAAGAGTGGAGCCTGAAAAGTTACTCCGTCGCATGTATTGCTTTGGGAGGGATTATCGATGATGAAGAGCTGTGCAAGGAGGGGTTAGAGGCGGGTTTAAAGTCGGGGGTTACCTGGTCAACCGTTATCAGTGCGCAGTGTGTGGGGGCAATTTCCCTAGGGAAGGGGGAGATAAGTCGAGCGATCAAAACATGTGAGCAAGGATGGCAATTGGGAGTCCGACGCAGATTCCTCTATGGAGATTTCCTGATCTTGATTGCTGGGGATCTTATAAGACTTTACGCTTCCCGAGGCGAGAGGTCAAAGCTGATCGAGATGATGCTCCAGATGATAGATTCCACAAAGGCGCTTTACGCGAAGCCCGAGGTTCACCCGACCGTGCAGAAGAGGTGGAACGACACGGTATGGGAGATCTACAGAGAGTTTCTTTCCTCTGCTCCGGAGGTTTTTGAGGAGTTCAAGGGCGTTCTCAGAACACATCTTGGGGAGGCTGAAAATCCCGGTGAGAGGTTCTTCTATAACGGTCAGCTCCTGCTTCTCTCACTGCTCGAGGGGAAGCCGGATGAGGCGAAGTCGCATGTCGGGGAGATGACCTCCCTGCGATCGCAGGCGGGAAGTTTCGCAGAGAGGATCCCCCTTAGGATACGCTATGCCATCGATCTGGTGGTGACGCCTCCGGATCAACATCCTGAGCTTATCGCCCGATGGGTGAGGTCGGCCGAGCAGTTTGAGGAGTTACAGGAAATTTCGGATGTTATAAAGGGGATGTCGCCTACCTGTGAGATCGCAGATGTGATCGACTGGACTCATGTGGATAGACTAGCCTTGAAGCGCTTTGAAAGGAGTGAAAGGGCGAGGTGGAATAACTGGATATCAATCCAGCGCTTATATGAGGCTTACGGCGGCCGGGATCGAATTCCTTCCCTGGCGCGGAAGGTGTGGAAGTCGGTGCCGGAGAAGTTGAGAGAGGATAGAATCACCCATCTGCTTTTGGAGCCTGTAGAAATGGGAAGCACCGGTGAGCCTTCTTTCCAGGAAGACTTCAGCGATGATCCGACATCCAGGGGATGGGAGTGGATAGATCCCAGGGGTGATTGTACCTTTACGTTAGATCCCACCTTCGGCATGGAGATAGGAGTTCCACCGAGACATAATCTGTGGCCCGACAATCTCAAAGCGCCTCGGCTGCTCCGAGCCGTCTCAGGTGATTTCATCGTTGAGACGAAGGTCTCGGATGGATCAAAAGGAAGGAAACTTGGCGGGCTGCTAGCCTGGAAAGACGAGGACAACTTCACCCGGTTCTATGTAGCTGGGAGCAGTGATTGGTATACCGGCTGTGTATGTTACGGTTGCAACGTCAATGGTAGGTTCATTCATCCCGGTATACATCCGTTAGATGCAGATCCTGTCTGGTTTCGTCTTGAGCGGAGGGGAGATCGGTTCACCGGATACGTCAGCTTAGATGGGGAAACTTGGTATCGTTGCGGCTGGGCGGATATACCAATGGAGGATCCGATCAAGGTGGGCATCCTCGCGCTATGCCCCGAATCGCCGACGACATCGACGAGGTTTGAGTATTTCAAGGTGTATCAAGGAGAAAGGAGACAGGAGGCGGGAGACGGGACTTGAAAGATCGACAAAGAGGCAAGTTATTGGTGGTTAACGCTTTATTGCCGTAAAAAATGGAGGTGTCATCGTGGGAAATTGGCCTGAGTTCACCGAGGGGATCATCCGCGGACGAGCGAGCTCCCGATCCTTCGAGCGAGGTTACAACTATTACGAATCGGGAGCGGTGTTGAGGGTTGTCAGGAGCGGGAATCGAATATTGGCCGAGGTTATGGGCAGCCAACCCGACCCCTATCGAGTGACCATCCAACTGGGCGAGCACGGCATCGAATTCGCCGATTGCACCTGTCCTTATGACTGGGGAGGCGATTGCAAGCACATCGTCGCCGTATTGCTTACCTGCCTTTACTCCCCTGAGGAGATCGAGGAGATGCCACCTGTTGAGGAGATGCTCTCGGATCTGGATCGAGATCAGCTTGAGAGGATCATCGTAAACCTGATAGAACGTCGGCCGGAGCTGGCGGAGGTTGTCCAAAGCGAAATCGCCTTATTGCAGATGAAACCTGCCAAGTCATCCGAGCCGGCTCGACCGGATATAGATACCTATCAGCTACGCCGTCAGGTCCGAGGGGCGCTTCACAGCTTGGATCATATGCGCTGCTCGGAGGCATACTGGCATGTGGGCGAAGTGGTGGATGAGATCCGCAGGTTGCTTGAAAGGGCATGGGATTTCATCAGAGCGGGAGAAGGTCGTAACGCCCTGATCGTTCTGGAAGCGATCACCGATGAATACATTCAGGGTTGGACATGGCTGGATGACTCCGACGGCGAGGCAAGCAGCCTGTTCGAGGATCTGGATCAGGCATGGACCGAGGCGATCCTGAGCGCCGATCTAACTCAAGAAGAACGCCTGTCGTGGGCCGAACGGTTGGCCGAATGGGGATCGGAGGTGGAGGATTACGGGGTGGACTACCACTTCGTCATGGCCCACACTGCCGCCGTTCAGGGCTGGGATTATCCCCCTCTCCGGCGAGTGCTGGAAGGTGAGATCACAAGGCTCGGCGCGTGGGAGGGGGAGGCGCCGTGGTATGCGGATGATCTAGCCGAGGCCAGGCTGAACGTGCTGGAACGACAGGGGCGTTTCCAGGAATACCTCTATCTCGCCGAGGCGGAGGGACAATATGAGCGATATGTAACGATGCTCGTTCGATTGGGGCGCTACCAGGAGGCAGCTGAGTATGGACTGAACTATCTGAGCAAGACGGATGAAGCGCTGGCGCTGGCAAAAGCTCTGGCGGAGAAGGGAGAGATGGAGTTGGCGCTGAAGGTTGCAGAGCACGGATTGGAACTGGAGGGTTATAAGGATGAGCTTGCACGATGGATCCGGGATACGGCTTCCAGGATCGGTCGTGACGATCTGGCGCTGGAGGCCGCCATGAGAGTTGTTCGTGAACGGCCTACGCTGGAGGATTACCTTGCCGCTCAGAAACTCGCCGGGGAGCGGTGGCCTGAGCTGCGTGAGGAGTTGCTGGAACATCTACGTCGGGCCCGATCATCCTTCCCTGATGAGCGAGTGGACATCTTTCTGCACGAGGGATTAGTGGACGATGCGATCGCCTCTCTCGGCAAATATGCGGAATATGCGGAATATGGCATGATTGAGCGGGTGCTCGATGCGGCCATCCCCGTCCGTCCCGACTGGGTTATACGTGTCTGCCGTCAGCAGGCTGAGAGCATCATGGACGCCGGAAAATCTCAATATTACCATCATGCCGTCAATTGGCTACGGAAAGCCAAAGCCGCCTATCTCTCCTCAGGCAGAAAAGGCGAGTGGGAGAGCTATCTGGAGGAGCTTTTAACCAAGCATTTTCGTAAATACAAACTCGTACCTATGCTGAAGGAATTGAGATGAGGGAATATAACGCATATAAGGTCAGGAGGTATGGATATGAACGGAGCTCAGCTTCTGGTTAAGAGATTGAAGGAGATGGGGGTGGAACATGTCTTCACCCTCT
>JAGGXZ010000133.1 GCA_021162805.1 Candidatus Poribacteria bacterium | reverse complement strand
TCGCTTCTGGTGCGGAATTGGAAAAAATGGAGGATGAGATCGAGATGATCTGCAGGGTTGCCCAATAGCTTTGGTTCTTTGACGAAGTTCAACTCCATGACTTAGTTCCTTTTTTGCGGAAGTATAGTTGATGATGAAGTTTGAAAAGTCCGCATATAGATGGATAAAGGAGCTTTATGCCAGGAGAAAGGTATACTCTTTGGTTAGTGTGATAAGGCGGGTGGTGAGGGATTCTTGGAAGGAGTTTCGTTTGGAGCCTTATTTCTCCTTATCTCCTCTATCTTCCTGTTAGGGGGGATTAATAATGGGGGCAAGTCAGGAATTAGAGGTTTTGGTTAAATTCCCGCTTGACGAGGGGGGAAGGTGATATGCTACACTCTTAGAGAACGGAGAAGTAAGAGCGACTCGGATTAAAGGGACGAAAGGGGAGAGATGGCGTGCTTTTCCTTCTCCTTCTGGCATTCGTCAACTTGACGCTCGAGGTCGGCCCGGACGGCCGGCTCGGGGTTGTCGCCAAAACGGACGGAGGGGAAATTGAGTTCGTCAAGTCCATCCGGTGCGACCTTCGACGGCCCCCAGCCTTTCCTCGCTTTCGAGGCCGGAAAGATCTCAAAAGTCCGCAAGCTGGACGAAAAGAGGCGGGTTTACAAGCTTCGGCCCAAGGGGCCGACCGCGAAGTGGGCCGATGCACAGGTGGAGGCAAAAAGCATCCCCCGAGGGGTCCTGACGAGATGGACCGTCCGCTACACCGGCGGGAGGAGGGATTTCTTCCCCTGGACTACGGGCTTCTTTCTCGAGTTCACCTCTCCCGTCGAGCGGGCCGGGGCGAACCCGACCCTCAAGTGGAGGAAGCCCGATGGGAGGTTCGACTGGGAGGTGGCGGGTGACGCTCCCTACCCGGAGTTCGAGTGTCAGGTTCGGAGGGTGAAACTCGAGGGGCTCCCCGAGATAGCCATCGTAACCTTCTGGTATGATCCCGACTGGCTCTACGGAGGAGATATCAAGAGGACGAGGTTCATGAGGGCCGTCCTTCCCTCAAGCCCCCCGCAGGAGGCCGTTTTCGCTTTTGCCATCCTCCGCTCTGAAGGGCTCTCCGACGAGGACCTTTCAGCCCTCGCCACCGAAAGCCCGCTCTCCCTGCGGGTCGGGACGGGAAGGCTCGGAAACCTCTTTCAGCCTGGTGAAGTCGGGACTTTAAGGGTTGAGGTGAGGAACGTGACGCCGAGTGCGAGGGAGGCCCGGCTCTCCTGGGAGGTGTGGGACTATTACGGCAGGGTCGTCTCGAAGGGCATCCGCCGCATCTCCCTCTCCCCCTGGGAGGAGGGGAGCGCGCTCATAAGGATCGAATACGAGGGCCGGGGCATTCTCTTTGCTACCTTCAGGCTCTCCTCCGAGGGGTGGCGGAGGGAGCATTGGACCACCCTCGCCTTCCTCCCCGAGAGGCCCCCGTCGCCCCCCGAGTCCCGCTCCCCTTTCGGGCTGGCGGCGGTGACGGCCAACCCCGAAGTCTACCCCGACCAGCTCCCTTTGGAGGCCGTGCTCAAATTAGCTCGAAGGATGGGGGCGAGGTGGATCAGGGGATGTCCCTTCCCCGTGAAGGCCGAAATTTCCCCGGAGGAGGAGCGGAAGGCGAGGGAGAGGATAGAAACCTTCCGGAAGTATGGGATTTCCCTGCACGTCCAGCTGGGCGTCCCCGGCCTCTCGCCTCCCGAGGACTGGTGGGAGGCGGTGAGGGCCTCGCTTCAAAGGTTTGCGTTCTGCTCGGACTACTTCGAGTTGGGCAACGAACTCAACCCGCACGACCTTCCCGAGAGGCAAAGGGAGGCGGCAGTCGCATATGTCAAGGGATTGCTCCGCCCCTTCCGAAGGATCGTCAAGGCCGTAAAGCCCACGGCAAAGGTCATGAACCACGGCCTTGGCGGGATTCAACGGGCATATCTGGAAGCTTTCGGGGAGGCCGGGGGTTCAATTTGGTGGACGCAATATCCGTCCACCCCGGCTTTTACCCGAGGGCGCCGGAGTGGGACGAGGGCGGCGAGTTCTGGGCGTGACCTCGCCCCGGCAGGATAGGAAAGACGCCCACCGGTAAGCCGTGCGTCATACCCATCTCTACGCCCGTTATTCCTTCAGGAGCCTGCGGAAAACCCTCCCTACCCCCGGAGGGAAAATCTAAAACAACTTTTAAAACATCTTGACGTAACCCTACGCTTGCGGTATAATGTTAAGATGAAATCGTTCCGAAGGAGGCGGGAAAGGATGGGAGAGACTAAGGGAAAGCTCGTCGTACTCAACCGTGTGATGCGCATCCCTCCGAGAGCCATAGAGCTTCTCGAGAGGGCTGAGAAGGAGATGACCCTCTTCCTCAACGTGAGGGTTGATGACAGGACCGTCGTAACAGCTGACGCCTTCGTCGTATACCATAACACGGCCCGCGGTCCGGCGAAAGGAGGGATCAGGTTCGCGCCCAACCTCACCCTGTCGGAGGTGAGGGATCTGGCGGAGAGGATGACCTGGAAGACTGCTCTCACGGGTATACCGTTTGGAGGTGGGAAATCCGGCATCGCCGTGGACCCCAAATCCCTCACACCCTACGCCAAGAGGGAGATAATGAGGGAGTTCGTCCACCTCATCAGGAACGAGCTCACAACCGGAAGCTACGTACCGGCTCCTGATCTTGGAACCGGTCCAAGGGAGATGGCGGTGATATACGGAGAGTTTCACATACCCGAGTGTGTGACGGGCAAGCCCGTGGCCGTAGGAGGGGTTCCGGGAAGGAGGGAGGCCACGGGAAGAGGGGTGGCCACAGCCGCCCGCCTCGCTGCTCAACGCATGTTGAGGAAGGAGATATCGGAATGCACCGTCGCGATCCAGGGGTTCGGAAACGTCGGGAGCTGGACAGTCCGCTTCCTGAGCTCCATGGGTGCGAAGGTAATGGCGGTCTCCGACTCGAAGGGAGGAGCGTTCGACGGGGACGGGCTGGATGTGGAGGAGCTTTCAAAACACAAGGCCGAGACGGGAAGCGTGGTCGGGTTCGCCGAGGAGATCTCCAACGATGAGCTTCTCTCGCTCGATGTGGACATACTCATCCCCGCAGCGGTGGAGGAGGTTTTGAGGGAGGAAAACGCCGGTGACGTAAGGGCGAAGCTGATCGTGGAGGGGGCAAACGGCCCAACGACGCCCGAGGGGGATGAGATACTGAGGGAGAGGGGTATCCCCGTCATACCGGATATACTCGCCAACAGCGGAGGGGTGATAGCCTCATACATAGAGTGGAGGAGCGCGAAATCCGGGAGCATAACATCGGCTTCCGAGGTTTACGCTACGATAGATGAGAGGATAAATTTCGCCTTTGGGAGAATGGCGGAGCTTTCGGAGGATAAGGATGTAAGCTACAGGGATGCAGCCATGGCAATCGCCGTCGGCGAGGTGGTGAGGGCTATGGAGGAGAGGGGATGGATTTGACGAAAGGAGGTGAAGGCAATGAGAGCGGGCGTTGGGAAGGTAAGGATAACCCCGCCGGTGGAAGTGCCGATATTAGGGCATCTGTTTCGCATCTCGGAAGGCATACACGATGACCTTTGGGCGAAGGTGATGGTCGTGGAAGATGAGGAGCCGATGGCAATCGTGGGGCTTGACCTCGCCTGGCCGATGCCTGAAGGTGATTACGTGAAGATAAGGGAGGCGATTGAGAAAACGACGGGTATAAAAGGCGAAAGGGTCATGGTCACATGCACCCACTGCCATTCGGGACCTACCTTTCAACCTCATCCCGGCTTCCCCATGCCCTTGAAAAGGCAGAAGGAGTTGATCAAGCCCTGGGTTGAGGAGCTTCCCAGAAGGGTAGCCGAAGCTGCAGAAAAGGGGCTTTCAGACCTTAGGGATGTGAGCGCCGTTCGATTCGGGAAGGTTCCGATAACGGGACTGACCTACAACCGCAGGAAGCGCATCCCGGAAGGGGTCGCTTCGCTGATCAACGTCCAGGTCAAGGAGAGCCGATACTACTACGGCGACGCTTCCGAGATACCGCACAGCCTCAGACAGCAATACCTTTACTGGGGGATGCCGAAGGAACAAGCGGAGGAACTGCCCCCCTCAATACCCGACGGTCCCATCGACCCGGATTTGAGCGTCCTGTGCTTTGAGGGCGATGGTGGGAGGCCGATAGCGATATTTACGAACTTCGCCTGTCATGCGGTAGCCACGGCACCGCCGGTTCCGAACCTCATCTCGGCGGGTTTCCCCGGCGTGATGACCGACCTCGTTGAGGAGGCGACCGGGGGATTGTGCATCTTCACGCCTGGGGCGAGCGGCGACATCCGCCCGTATAGGTCCAAGCCGAAAGGGTTTGAAGAGGTGAAACGGATAGGGCTCGCCCTGGCGGCGGGTGTCCTCCAAGCCCTCAGGGAGTCACGCCTGGTGGAGGAGCCGAGGGTGAAGGTCATGAGTGATTTCGTGGAGGTCGCCCTGCGCGAGTATCCCCCGCGCGATGAGATAAAACGGATGCTCAGCGAACTTGAGGAGCAATTCCAGCACGCCAGATCCGAGGGCAGATACGCCGAGGCAAAGCGTCTGCTGGACCGGATAAACATGCTTGACTACCCCGTCAGATATATGGACTGGGTTGACCAGAAAGGGACGGTAAGGCTTGAGATTCAGGCTATATCGGTGGGGGATGTGGTTCTCCTGAGCATTCCCAACGAGGTGAACGTGAGCATCGGATTGGAGCTGAAAGGAAAGGCTCAAACCGATAAGCTCGTGTTACTGACGCTCGCAAACGGCTGTTACATGTATCTGCTGAAGGAGGAGGAATACGAGGAGGGCGGCTACGAGGAGGCGGCGTGCAGGCTTGCGCCGGGTTCCGGCGAAAAGGTGATGGACGCCGCCCTGAAGCTCGTGGAAAGGATCATGTCCATCCCTTAACCATAATAGCGAAGGGGAGGTGCATGAGATGGAACTTCAACAGGCTATAACGGGAAGGCGAAGCATACGGAGATACACCGATCAGGATGTCTCGGATGAGCAGATAAGGGCGCTCCTTGAAGCCGCATACTGGGCGCCGCGCGTGAACGAGAGGTGGAACTTCACCGTGGTGAGGGACAAGGCGACAAAAGATGTCCTCGCAAGAGGCGAACCGGGCGGCAGACCGCAGACTCAAGCGGCGGCTGCTCCGGTGGACATCGTGGTCTGCATAGACCTCAGAGGGGCGAGCAAACGTGACAGGGAGCTTTACGCCATGCAGGAGGCATCCGCAGCGATCCAAAATATCCTCCTGAAAGCATACGAGTTAGGTCTTGGGACGTGCTGGATAGGAAGTTTCGATGACGAGGCTGTCGCGGAAGCCCTCTCCCTCCCGGAGGGGGTCAAGCCGATCGCCATCATCTCCATAGGATACCCAGCCGAGAAGGGGAAGGGTGTTCGCAGGAGGAAACTTGAGGAGATAGTCCACCGTGAGAGGTGGGGCAACAGGTTTTAGGGGTGAAGCGTCATGCGCACGTATGTCAGCTTCTTCCTTGACGACCTCTCCCCGTATGTTGAGGGGGAAGGAGGGGAACTCGTCCGGATAGACGCCTCGGCTCTGATCGAGGTGCTCGATTTCGTCAGGGAAGAGGGGCTTGCGGGAGCCGTCTCGGTCATACCCGCCATGTTCGGAAAGCTTCTCACACGCCCACAAAACGAGCACGAGCGCAGGTTCGCCGAAGCCATAGGAAGGTTGGGCGAATACCCCGTTGACCCGCACATGGAGATAATGACCCATGGGAGGCTGTTTGATTTCTCAAAGATGACCCTATCGGACGGTCCCACGGAGATGGAATGGCTGGATGACCCCTCCGTTTCGGTTGACGAATACAGGGGTTACTTCCTGAACACGATAAGGGTCGGTCGCGAGCTCGGCATCCGTTACACGGGGGTTTCAACCCCGGGGACGCATCCAAAGATGAACCCGAACGTTTACAAGGCTCTGCTTGAGCTGGCAGAGGCGGGCGAGTTTCCGAACGCCGTGATCCCCGTCTTCGCCACCATTGAGGAAGGTCATCCCACCATGTCGCCGCGTCCGAGGGAGGTGAGGGGGGATTTCGGCGTCTACGAGACGCCTTCAGGCGTGTGGGACTACCTCGCATCCTGGCGGAACAGCCCCGATTGGGTGGATGTTGACCGTTACATCGACGAGAAGGGGGATGGCTACCTTGCGAGGATGATAAAGGCGGGTTCATTCATGGCGCTCTTCCACATGCACTGGCAGGGGTTGAACCCGCAGACGGGGCTCGGCTGGGAGGCGCTCCAGAGGTTGATAGAAAGGCTGCGCTCGCAGTTCGGCGATAGGGTGGTCTGGCGACGACCGAGCGAGATAGTGTGCCAGTTCCATCGCAAAGGGGGGATGCGGGCTTGAAGGTTGTCTACAAGGTTGACGGCTCCGCCGTCCACGCCTTCGTGGACGATGAGAAAGTCGGTCAGGTGATAGTCCCCGACATAGAGCTTCACTGGGCGGAAGGGGTTTATGTGCGCGTCGCAGGGATAGCCGGCGTGGAGACGAGGGAGGAGTTCCGCAGGATGGGCATCGCCTCGAGGATGATGGAGGAGGCGAAAAGGCTCGCCCTGCGGAGGGGCTATCCGTGCTCGGCGGTCTCCACGAACCTGGGAAACGTGGCGAGGAGGCTTTACTCCAGAGCGGGCTACGTGACGGTGTGCAAGCCGGGGAGGTTCGAAAAGAGGCTTGAAAGGAGGGCTCAAAAGCACAGGGTGAGCGTCAGAGGTTACCGCAGCGGTGACGAGAGGGAGCTGATGCGCATCTTTGAAGAGCTCTACGTCCACTTCTTCGGCTGGAGGAGGAAGACGCCTCAGAGATGGATGGAGATGAGGGAGGAGACGGAATCCATATTCATCGCCGAGGATGAGGGCGAGGTTCAGGGATGGTCCGCCTGCTTCCGCCAGTGGGTCGGGCTCGTCTCAGAACTTTATGTCAGACCGTCTCGGAGGCGGAAGGAGATAGCCAGGACGCTCCTTCACACCCTTGAGAACCACCTGTTGTCCAGAGGTGTGGATGTCGCCCATTTCTGGCTGTCGCCGCGGGACGAATTCTCGGCGGAGCTGCTCGTGGAGGAGGGATACAGGTTCACGGAACAGAGGGTGTTGAAGGTGTGCATACTTGACCTTGAAGGGCTGCTTGATGCTCTCGTCCCGCTTTTCAATCTCAGGCTGAAAGGGGCGCCGAGGTGGAAGGGGGTGATACGGTTGCGCACGCCCGTTCAGGAGGGGCTTCTGAGGGTGGACGATGAGGTGAGCGTTGAGGAGAGTGGAACGGCGGATGTGGAGGTCTTCATGCCGCAGGATGTGCTCGTGAGGATCTTATGCGGCGCCGTTGACCCCTGGGAGGCGTATCTTGAGGGCCTCCTCTCCGTTGAACCGAAGGTGGAGGAGCATGTGATGTCCGTTTTAAACGCTCTTTTTCCGAGCGTTCCATGGCATCATCCCGCCGACGACCTCTGGTGAGGAGGTGAAGAGGATGAGGATAGGCGTCGGGAAGGAAAGGATAACCCCTCCGGCTGGAGTTCCCTTCCTCGGCCACGCCTATAGGGTTTCGGAGGGGATACACGACGACTTATGGGCGAAGGTGATGGTTTTCGAGAAGGATGGGGAGGAGGCCGCCGTCGTCGCCTTGGACCTCTGCTGGCCGATGCCGGAGGGAGATTACGTGAGGATAAGGGACGCTGTGGAGAGGGAGACGGGCATTGAAGGACGGAACGTGATGGTCAGCTGCACCCACTCCCACTCCGGACCCGAGTTCAAGCCGAGACCCCAGTTTGACATCCCCATCAAGCGCCAGAGGGAGCTGATAGAGCCGTGGGTCGAGGAACTCCCCTTGAGGGTTGCCGAAGCCGCCCGGAAAGCCGTTGGGGGCATGAGGAGGGGGACGATCCGTTTCGGAAGGACACTCATGACGGGGATAAGCTACAACCGCAGGAAACGCACCCCTGATGGTGTCGTCTCCATCATCTGCGATACGGACGATATGCCCCAGAAGGTGAGGGAGCAATACATCTGGTGGGGAATGTCGAGGGATGAGGCGGAGAAGTATGCGCCGGTCGGGATACCGGACGGTCCGATAGACCCCGACCTGGACGTGATCTGGGCTGAGGATGAGGAGGGGAGAGCTTTCGCCATCATGGTGAACTTCGCATGTCACGCCGTAGCATGCGGTCCTCCCGCTCCTTACCTGATCTCCGCCGGTTTCCCGGGCTTTACAGCGAGATTCGTCGAGGAGGCCACAGGCGGGATATGCCTTTACACCGCCGGGGCGGGGGGCGATATAAGGCCGTATCGCTCCAGACCCAGGGGCTTTGAGGAGGCGCAGAGGATAGGGCTTGTGCTCGCATCGGGGGTCATCAGGGCGATGAAGGAAGGTCAGATGATCAACGGCGAGCTTAAGGTCGTGAGCGAACACGTCGAGGTCGAACTGAGGAAATATCCCCCAAGGGACGAGGCTGAGAAGTTGCTGGAGGAGAAGAGAAGGCTGCTGGAGGAGGCGAGAAGGGATGGAAGATTTCGCGAGGCGAAGCGGTTATACGACGAGATGCGCCAGCTCGATTTCGCCCTCGTCTTCGGCGGATGGATAGATCAGAAGGGGACGGTCCCGCTGGAGCTGCAGGCCATCTCAATAGGGGATCTCGTTCTGCTGGGGATACCGAACGAGGTGAACGTGTCTTTGGGGCTTGAACTCAAGAGGAGGGTGTGGACGGACAAGCTGGTGCTTTTGACGCTCACAAACGGCTGTTACATGTATCTGCTGAAGAGGGAGGAATACGATGAAGGGGGTTATGAGGTGGCGGCGTGCAGGCTCGCCCCCGGCTCCGGCGAAAGGGTTGTAGAAGCCGCTTTGAGGTTAGTTGAGAGGCTCAGGGGAAACATCGCTTCAAGGAGGTGAGCGCCATGGTCATAGGCGTCCCGAAGGAGATCAGGGAGGGCGAGAGGCGGGTGGGCATGACGCCCTCAGGGGTGCGCCTGCTCGTCTCGGACGGGCATCACGTGATAGTTGAGGAGGGCGCCGGAAGGCTCAGCGGCATATCCGACGAGGAGTTCAAAGAAGCTGGAGCCGAGATGGTCAGGAGCGCCGAGGAGGTGTGGGGAAGGGCTGAGATGGTGGTTAAAGTGAAGGAACCACAGCCGGTGGAATACAAGTTCTTCCGTGAAGGGCTGATATTGTTCGCCTACCTGCACCTTGCATCTAACCCGGAGTTGATTCGGGAATTAACCGAAAGCGGCGTCACCGCCATCGCATACGAGACGGTTCAGCTTGACGACGGCTTCCTTCCCCTTCTGACGCCGATGAGCGAGATAGCGGGCAGGATAGCTGTGCAGATAGGGGCGAGGTTGCTTGAGGCGGACAGCGGTGAGGGGGTCCTTCTGGGAGGCGTCCCCGGAGTTCCGCCGGCCAACGTGGTCATATTGGGGGCGGGGACCGTCGGGAGCGCTGCCGCGAGGATAGCGGTGGGGATGGGCGCAAACGTGTCCGTCTTGGACGTGGACGCCCGCAAGCTTCGCCATCTGGAAGACGCTCTGCACGGGCGCCTGCTCACGCTCAACTCCACCCCGGATAACATCAAACGTGCCGTGCTGGGGGCTGACCTGGTTATAGGGTGCGTCTACAGGGTTGGGGAGAGGGCGCCCGTCCTGGTGGACGAGGAGACGGTCGGATCTATGAAGGACGGGGCGGCAGTTATAGATGTGGCTGTTGATCAGGGTGGATGTGTGGAGACGAGCCGTCCCACGACCCATAGTTCGCCCACCTATGTGGTTCACGGGGTCGTCCACTACGGAGTTCCGAACATGCCCGCTGCCGTGCCGAGAACCAGCACGCCCGCCCTGACGGACGCCACCCTGCCGTATGCCAGGAAGATAGCGAACATGGGGATGCATCGGGCGCTTGAGGAGGACGACTCCCTGAGGAGGGGCTTAAACGTCCACGAGGGCTCCATCGTCCACCCCGGCGTGGCTTCGAGTGTGGGGAGTGGAAGATAACTAGGCGATGGACAAGCTCTACACCCGCAAGCGGTGGGGCATCCAGCGGCGGTTTTTCGTGAAGAACAGCATCTGCGCAACGGTGGCTACAGAATAAACGTCGGCATCCCCCTCAGAGAGCCCTCCCCGCGGACTGCTGCTGGGATAAGAGGGGTTAATATCTTATGAAAAGGGGTTCGCAGTCAACTGCGTAACTCCTAGACTTAATGACTACAAATGACAAAACTCAATGTCTCAGCCATAGTTTTGGCCGGCGGAAGATCCTCCCGCTTCAAAAGGGATAAAGCGCTGATTCTCTGGGAAGGGAAACCTCTGATCGTCAGACAGGTTGATATGCTTAAGGGGCTGTTCGACGAGATAATCGTTGTGACGGGGAATGAAAGAAGATATGAGGAGTTGATCGATGTCAAAGTCGTGAAGGATCTGATCAAAGGGAAAGGACCTCTCGGAGGAATACACGCCGGGCTGAGTTCCTCGTCGAACGATTACAACCTGATCCTTCCCTGCGATATGCCCCTGTTGAACGAGAAGGTGATCTCGCTTCTCCTGGATGAGATAAACGGTCGGTCACGGATCATATTGCCCGTAGTGAGAGGATATGTGGAGCCGTTAGTAGGGATCTATCACAGGGATTGTATCCCTTTCGCCGAGATGCTCCTGAGAGGAGGAAAACTGAAGGTTTTGGGTCTTATGGACTTCGTCCCGACCAAGCTCATACCTGAAAACAGGGTGCTTGAGGTGGACCCCAACCTGACATCTTTCCTCAACCTGAACAGCCCGGAGGATCTTAAAATAGCCACTTGTGGTCTCATTGAGGAGGTTATCAAGGAGGAATAGATGCTGAAGCTTGAGTTATCCGGACCAGATCTGAGGGTTGAGACGGACCAACTGGTGGCGGCGATCCGGACGGAGGGTTATGTCTCAGGGATAGCCGGGGGGAGCTTCCTCGATAGGCGAACCGGAGCGAGGGATCTGGGATTCGGATTGGATATCGTGGATTTTCTGCTCGAGCCCGGTCCCGATAAACCTGACACACCGGAGGGGATGAGATATCCATGGGGTGATAAGATTCACGGTAACATTCCCAAACGGTATATCGAGCTACCACAGATATGTACCCAAGCCAGGAGGATAAATTGGGAGGTCACCGGCGGTCGTGAGGTAATCGGGGTTAGAGGTTGGTTCCGATACACGAAAGCCGCCCCCGGATATATTCCAGGTTCGCTCTGGGAACAATGGCTTATCTTCCTCGAAGGGAGGAGATACATCCTCGCCTCGGATAGGGTAACGAGCGCAAACGATGTCGAGTCATTAATCCTCAGGATAGATATGCCGGGGCACATCAAACATTCCGGCGGCGACAGCTTCGAGGCGATCTACCTCAGCTATCATGGGGTTATCCCATCGAAGGAGTTCAACGAGGACTTCGCACCCGACGAGAAGTTCCTGTACAGACGGGGGGATGAGGTTCCGGAGAGGTTCATCAGAGCCTATAAGATCAGGGGCGGTCCGTGGCTCGCAGGGATGACGCTCAACCCTGAGATCGTCTACGAGGCGTGGTGTCATCAGAGAGGATATGTCTGTATGATCCAGGAGATAGGAGGTATAAAGGTAGGAAGAGGCGAGTCATTTAGTGCTGCATATATCATAGGCTTTTTCGATTCCATCGAGGAGATGGAATCGGTCTACGATGAGTTCAAGGGGACTTCGCATATAGCCATTAAAGCCGGCAAACTGCGACATCCCTTACTCCAAAGGGAGGTGAACGTTGAAGATAGCTAGAACCTCATCTCCTATGTTTCTGATATGATGTTCTCCGTCTAATGGACAGTAGATGACGTCTCCAGCCTCTACCTCCGCCTCGAATCCGCCGTCGAATATCACCAGTCCCCTCCCGCTCAGGATCATCCATAGTTCCTCATCCCGATCATGTTTGTGCATCTCTTTCGCCGGCTGATGTGGTTCGACGTTCACTAGGGCGATGTTCATCCCCTCAAACCTTCGCCTTATCAGGGATATCGGCAGCACCTCGTAGGATTCCGTCTTGGACCCCGGTTTCGGAGCATACACCCTTACCTTCGTATCCTTGAACCTGGTCAACACCTCGTCGAGGGCCTTCTTGTTCATCTCGATGCATCTGAGCGGCTCAGGGTGTTCCCACACATCTATCTGAATCCATCCATCATATCTTATTTGAACGAGCGTTGGGATAATCCTTTCCAGCCTTAATTCCCCATCGCCGAAGATCAGATGTTTGGATGAATGTGAGCTTCCCGGCATATCGAGGGTTTTCCGATCGTTATCGGCAAGGTGTAGATGTGATACCCTCCCGGCGAACTTCCTCATCCACCGATAAAGCTCCCCATCGCTCAATACGTTGAAATGTGCCGTATCACAGAGCACCCCGAAAGCGGGGGAATCGACCTGGGTGACGACGGCGTAGGCGATTTCCAGATTATAATCTATCTGTACCGGTTCCGGCTCGATGTGGACCCTGATACCTTTCTCCTCGGCATAGGGGGCTATCTGACGGAAGGTGTCGACCAGCTGATCGACTACCTCCTCGTCGGAAAGCCCCTGATCCCGGCCTCCTGGCCAGAAGCCCACGAACTCGGCGTTGAGGGAGAAGGCGAGGTCGATCTGTCGCCGTGCCATCTCCGCGTATCGCCTTCTCACCTTTGGATCAGGATGCGCTCCAGGAAGCGGTACGAACCCCTGAAGCCCTGCTATCCTCAGCCCATGTCTCTCGTATTTATCCCTCCATCTCCCTATATCCTCCCCCTCGCCCGGATATGGATCGAAGCCGTTGTGCACCTCTACCCCGTCGAATCCCAGCTCGCGGGC
>JAGGXZ010000132.1 GCA_021162805.1 Candidatus Poribacteria bacterium | reverse complement strand
GGAGGGCCCCACAACGGGCACGGGGAAAAAGGGGGGGGGGGGGGGGCGAACAACAGCTCCTCATCACCTATCTCCGACGGCTCCAGATCCTTCAGTATCATGACCTTAATCAGTATCCTTTTAATCTCCCTCTTTATTTTGTCATCGCTCCACACCGTTTTCACCTTCACACATCAGCCTCACGATTTTATCCCCCAACTCAGGGTCTCCCATACGAAGCGCGGGTATCTGAAGCGAGCTTCCGATCATTAAGATGCGTTCATCCAGCTCCTGGTCAGAGGTGATATTCATATCGTTCATGACCAAAGCGACTATCTCCCCTCTGCCGAATGATCGGATGAAATCCAGGCAGCAGCCGAGGAACTCTATCGGATCCTCCGGCTCGAACTGGAGGACGTAGTAATCGGGTTTAAGGCTGAGCGATACGGCTATTGAGCCCATAACGCCTATGTCGTCCACCTCCACGGGGATCAGATGTACCTGAGAGCCTATCAGGATAAGGTCAGGGTTTATCTCCTTGAACACCTTTGAAACACCCGCCTGCAGGTAATGCATCTGCTCGCCGGGAGGGATCTTCATCGAGGTATGGACGTCCATCGGGAAGCAGATCTCGAAATTGAAGAGCTCTGACCTGTTGTCCGTTCCCAGGCAGGCCACCTTGCATCTCTCCCTCAGCAGTTTCTCCCGCAGCAGCAACTGCAGCTCGAAGGCACGATGTTCGGCCCTTGTTCCGAAGATCGCCATCATCGGGACGGTTATCCTGCTCAGCGGCAGGACGCATCGGAGATCTATGGGCTCGCCCAGACAGTTGATCGAAGGACAGTTCAAGCTCAGCCTTCTCCGCCTCGCCATATCGAATAGATCGGCGTAGGAATCGGGATTCAGGATCTGGATCGAATACACGTTCACGTCCAGATCGATCGCCCTTGTGATGATCGCTCTTGTTGCGTCCATGCCGAAGATCATATTCATCCGGCTCAGATCGCCCACGATCAGGGTATCGGCTTTAGAACAGGCCTTTTTAAGGTCATGCACCACCCTGAAACCGGCGGGCTTTAGCCCAAGCGGCTCACCCGCATCCTTTCCCATCAGCTCGCAATCCAAGGTATCCGCCGTCCCCACGAGGGAGAAGGAGAGCTGAGATCTGTATCTGACGAGGAGCCTCATTTCATCGGTATAGGGATAGAGGGATGCTTTGCGGATCTGAACACGGCTCGGTCGGTTCTCCGGCAGGGCGGGCGGCGCAGGAGGAGGGTTTATCGGGAGATGAACCGGATGAGATCTCAACCCCTCGATCTCACCCGAGGCGTTGGAGATAAGCGTTTTGATCACCTCATCCCGATCTTTGCTTCCCAGCGCCTCCATCATCAGGGCGGTTATCGCGGTTATGTGTGGCGCAGCATAGCTGGGACCTCTGTTGAGCGTGAAACCACCACCCTTATCCGCCAATCGCTGCAGATCCCCCCTGGCTCCCAGATACCACCGATCGCCGTCGCGGATGTAGAGATACTCATATCTGCCACAAGCCTTTATCGGCACGACGCCTATCACCCCCTCCAGATCGGCCGGATAGGCGACCGGGACGGTAGGGTCTCTGGCCGCTATCAGCATCATGCCGCTTTCAAGCGCCTCCTCACATATCGGTTGGAAGGTATCCCTGCTCTCCTCATGCGGGGATTGCATGCTGAGGTTGATGATGTCCACCTTCTGTTCTATCAGCCACCGTATCGCTTCTACAACTCGCCTCTCCTCGCACAGCAATTTTTCTTCGAAGACCTTGACCACGTAGAGCTCTGAGTGAGGGGCGAGCTTCGAGATTATGTAGGCACATCCCGTGCCGTGACCGTGTTGATCCTCGAAATCATCCGATAGATACAGCCTCCTTTGGGAATCGAGTTTAATCGATATGCCGGCTTTGATGTTGTGGATAGCGGGATGGTCTCGGTCCACCCCGCTGTCTATCAGCCCTATCTTGACACCCCTGCCCGTGTATTTGGACAGATCCATGTTTTTTCACCCTCAGATGGTCTCACTAATCTATACGTTTGAGGGTGGGATTTTTCTCACGTGATGATGGTCGGAAGGCCTCACCGAGCCGTGGATCATCCGGGCGGGAAATCGGTTCATACAGCATATTGATTCGAAGCTTCGGAGCGCTATCGGATGCAATCGGTGTTACGTTTCCGGATAGGCTGCCGAAGTATCGTTTTCAACCTATTCGGTGCCGTTCTCCTTGGATCGCTCAAATAGATCTCGTGGTGTTTCCCGTTGAATCGATAGCCATGCTCTCTAATGTAATCATGATGTGCAGGATTTGCGCCGCGAAGCGCAGCGGAGCGGCGTCAGATGCAAGTGCCGGTTAGCCCGCATACCGGCCTTGAGATAAAGCATGTCATTGGCCTTCTCGGCCAGGTATGTCGTGCTGTCGTCCAAGCGGTGTGTCTTGCTTGCGCTTTGCTCTCGCCCTTGTCAGGGGGGCGTAAAGAATGAAGAATGCCATCCCGACCAGGGCAATCCAGCCTGTCCAGTCGCCAAGGCGAACGGCGAGCGTATCCCCCGTTCCCAGGGATACATCGGCAACTACAACCTGACCGGTCTTGTCACCGCCTGGCGTGATTGCGGCCGCGATGATTCGCCCGTATGGATCAATGACCACCGAATCGTTTCCGCTGCTATCAGACTTGACCATGGCGACGCGGTTCTCAATGGCGCGAAAGACCAGATGCGGGTAGTGCTTTGTGGCGATCCCAGGCCAGTCATGTGAGGGAACCAGGATCAACTGTGCACCATTACGAGTGACCTTGCGGGCTGTATCGGTAAAATCGAGGTCGTAACAGATGATCGTGCCAATTCTACCCAGAGGCGTGTCGTACACCGGATATGTCCCGCGTGTTGGACTGCTCTCCCCGGCAAAGCTGACAGGGTGATCTTTACCATAGACGCCCAGAAACCGCCCATCAGGCGCCAGCAGGGTGGTTTCGTTGCGCCAGATCCTGTCTGTCACCTTGACAAAGTAGCCCAGAGCCAGATGCGCATTGGTTTCAGCGGCCAGCTGGCGGAATTCGGCGGTGTTTGTGACCTGGGGATCGCCTTCAATTGCCTTCTCCGGCCAGACAATGACCCGTGCCCCCTGTCGGGCCGCCTGACGGGTGAGTTCAACGAATTTGTCCACCGAATGCCAGGGAGACTCCCCGGCATCGTAGTGCAGCGCGGCGACTCGAACCATCGGAGTGGCCGGCGTGTGGAAGAGAACCAGGCTGATACCGGTCCACGCCATCAGCGCGGCGAGCAGGCCCAGGCCCCAGTTGCGCACCGACCGACCGGCGAGGGGCCGAACATCTGGGTCCAGTTTCCAGCGCTTGTCGAAGAGGTATAACGCACCCAGCCCCAACCCATAGTTGACAAACATGATGAGCAGGCCGAGGCCGAAGATGCCAAAGATGCTGACCGGCTGGATCAACCACGGCTGACCATGGAGCGTATTGGCGACGAAAGCCCACGTGCCCATGATGGGAATGAAACCGCGAATCATCTCGATCCCCACCCAGGTGAGCGCACCATGCCAGACAAACCAGCGGTAGCCGGTGCGCTCGTGGAAAGCGCGCGTACCGCGATCAGCGAAAAAGACGACGACGCCGATAATCAGCGGAAGCCAGGTCATGTAGATACCACTGCCGGCGAAGATGGGCGTGAGGTAGCCGCCTAACCAGCCGCCGATGGTGATGGCCGAAGCCAGACTGGAAACTCTGCGTGGCATGACCCGGAATTGGGCAACCAGCATCGGCACGAAACCAACCCAGATGAACGGCCAAAAACCATAGGGCGGGAAGGATAGAGTCAGTAGGATTGCAACTTTGCTCGAATTCCAAAGGAGTCAGATACCCTAAGGCGGAGTGAACTCTCTTCTTCATGTAGACCTCTTCTAGAAAGTAGCCTATCCTCTCCCTTGCTTCCTGTATATCCTCATACTCGTTCAGGTATACCTCTTCTTCTTTCAGAGTCCTTATCAGCCTCTCAGCGT
>JAGGXZ010000131.1 GCA_021162805.1 Candidatus Poribacteria bacterium | reverse complement strand
GGTTTGGAGCAATCTTCATGCCATTTCTTGAGCCTTATCTCCTTGTTCCGCGAATTTCCCTCTCAGGCCGCGTGATATCTCTCATCACTCCCTATCTACTATCTCCTCCAACTTTTGAGAAGTTCTGAGATCGGGTATTCTCTATAGATGATGGTATAGGGAGGGCTTTCCATCAAGGGATCTTTTAAGGAAGTTTGTCGTGGCTTAAACAAACAGCTTTGATCTGTCGTACCGGATTAGGATAACCACATCCGAGGCATAATAACGCTTTCGGTCTTGAAGATCCACCCGATCCTCCAGAGGATCATATTCAGGGACAGAATCCAAAAGTTCAGCTTCCGTATCTCATGATCAGGCCGAGCGATCCCACCGCCCACAGTGTCCTACCATCCGGTGAACAGAGGTCATATAGCCAAGCTCTTTTTATTCCCACATTCACCCTCATCCAGGTTTTCCCACCATCTACAGTTTGGAGGATAAGTCCGTTCGTGCCAACTGCCCATCCGGTCTTCTTATTCCTGAAATAGATGCCCCATATCGGGTCGCTGGTTCCGATCTGTTCCTGATGCCAGCTCTCCCCTCCATCCGATGTGGCTATTATCCCGCCGAATCCTCCGGCCCAGCCGTGTTTATCGTCAACGAAGTAGATGGCATTTATGGGCTCGCTAACGCCGCTGAAAAGCGGGATCCAGGTTTCCCCTCCATCGGTTGTCTTGAAGATCACCCCTCCATGTCCTGCCACCCAGCCGATCTTACGGCTGATGAAATAGATCGAAAGGAGAGTCTGATCGGTCGGGACCTGTTGTCTCTCCCATCTCCTGCCGCCATCTTTCGTGTGAAAGACCATACCGACGTATCCGGCAACCCAACCCTCGTTTTTATCGATGAAGAAGACATCATATAGGTTATTGTATCCGTCAAAGCATGGCAGCCCGTCACGTCCTATCTTAAGTTCGGGGTTGGACAACCCGCTCACCTGAACTTCCCAACTTTTCCCGCCATCCGATGTATGAATCACGGTCGCCATGTCGCCTGAAGCCCACCCGTTCAATCTGTCCGCGAAGCAGACACTATATAGGTCGTTCTGAATCGGTGACTTCTGTTCGTTCCAGCTTCTGCCGCCATCCTCGGTGTGTAGTATTATCCCCCCATCGCCGACCGCCCAGCCGTAGCGATCATCCACAAACCAGACAGCCTTCAAGCTCGGTTTGCTCAGTCGGGACTGTATCCTCCATGTGATCCCGCCGTCCTCAGTGTGGAGCACCAGCCCGTTTTGACTGACGGCCCAACCCTTCTTTCTTGAGACAAACGAGAGACCGAGGAGGTTCGCGCTGACCTGATTTGGGATGAAAAACCACGAGTTGCCGCCATCAGTGGTGTGAAGGGTAACGCCCTCCCATCCAGCTATCCATCCCTCCTTCTCATCGGCGAACTGGACGGACCAGAGGTGATGTGTGGTCAGGGAGTCCTGCCTCTGCCATGTCTTTCCGCCATCTTCCGTGTGAATTATCAATCCGAAGACGCCCACCGCCCAACCGGCCGTCTCGTTCACGAAGTCCAGGTCAAACAGCGATTCATTGACGCCCGTTTTGACCCTACGCCATGTTTTGCCTCCGTCGGTGGTTTTGACAAGGGTGCCGAAAAGCCCACATGCCCATCCGTGCTTCTCATCGACGAAATCAACGGAATAGAGCTCGGTGGCATGGAACTTCGCCTGCTTGATCCACGATCTTCCACCGTCGCGCGAAGCCAAAATCACCCCCGTGCTTTCCTCTCCGCCGACGGCCCAACCGATGTTGGAGGTGAGAAACCGGACAGATCTCAGCTCGCAGTTGACGCCGCTGGGAAACCTCTTCCAGCTCACCCCGCCGTCCTCTGTGCGCATGATCAGGCCGTTTCCGCCTACGATCCATCCCAACTGATCGTTGAGGAAGTATATGTCATATAGATCCTCCCTCGTCCCCAAATCCACCATCTTCCAGCTCCTGCCACCATCGAAGCTCCTTCGGAGGAAACCGCTCCGTCCGATGATCCATCCATTTTTCTCATCGATGAAGGATATCCCCGTCAGATATCTCTCCTTGCCCGGCGAGCGAACTATCTGCCATCTGGGAGGAGGGGCCTCGCGATGGATGCAACCTCCTAAAAAAGGGAGAATGAGGATAAAAAGGATATATCCGAGCCTGACCTTTATCATGTTCTATCACCCGTCCCCTTTTATTTCATCGACAACGCGCATGATAGCCACGATGATAGCAAATGCATCTGTTACCAGAGCGATGTGATCCTTAAATCTGGAGAGAAGGCCGTAATTCTTCATGGCATTCGGACAGGATATCACTGTGGGGTTAAAGGGATCTAACCCTCTCTTCTTCTCTCTCACAGCCTACGTTCCCTCGCCGATTGGAACAAAGTATATCATAAACCGAAAAAGGGGTCAAATATAAGCCCAGAACTTCAGGACTTCGCAAAAACTTTTGAAGAATGCAGATGGGGAAAGGCTTAGATGGTGTAAGTGATTCAAAGGAAATTCGCGCTCTAATCTATCGCGAATTTGCTCAAAAACCCTTATGTTACCTAGATTTTCCTCATCTTACGCTCCATGAACTTTTGAGAAGTCCTGCTGGTCCTGCTCGCCCCCCGGAACTTCTCAAAAGTTGGAGGAGATAGTAGATAGGGAGTGATGAGAGATATCACGCGGCCTGAGAGGGAAATTCGCGGAACAAGGAGATAAGGCTCAAGAAATGGCATGAAGATTGCTCCAAACCTCATCCTCATTTTGCAGTTGAAAAAATCTCCCATTGATGAAAATATATAGCTAAATTCATCCATCAATGGGAGGCACAGGATGACAAAAGAAGCTGCTATTAGCAAAAGGACATTCAAGCAGCTTGTGGGATACATCAAGAGGGTATATCATTTCAACTGTATCGTCAAAGGGGTTCAAGATGATAGGAAATGGAGAGC
>JAGGXZ010000130.1 GCA_021162805.1 Candidatus Poribacteria bacterium | reverse complement strand
TCCTTCCTCAGGGAGGGACTGCCAAAGGAGATTTAATGGTTTTTCTGCGTTTTTGGGACTTCTCAGATTACTGCAAAAGTCGAGATATAAAATGCCGCTCTACGAAAGTGTTACCATAGTTATGAACCATCCCACATATGCTCGCCCTATCTCAAAATAACCATTTTCCTTACGAATGTTTTTTCGCCTGCGACCATCTGGCAGACGTAGACCCCGCTAGCCACCTGTTCGCCCTGATCGCTTCTACCGTCCCAATATGCAGCTTTCGCCTTGTTTATGTAGCTGCCGGGCCCAAGCCTGCCTAAGTTCAGCTCCTTCACCAACCTTCCCTGAAGATCGTAAATCCGTATTCTCACCTCACCACCCTCCGCCAGCCTGAACGGTATCCATGTCTCGGGGTTGAAGGGATTCGGGTAGTTGGGAAGCAAACAGGTCCTGGACGGTATGACATCCCCAATACAAAGCTCAACAACCCCATATGCCCTCTCAACCTCCTCTACTGTAACCCTGTGCCTGACAGGTCCTGCCACAACCTCTCCGTCCCCACCTATCACCTTCACCTCGATGATATCCCCTTCCTCCACCACATCCCCATGGGACATGTCCACAAACGCCCCTATGAACCTTCCCTCTCCGGGATATCCCACTGCGGCCAAGGAGACTCTTCCCGTCCTCAGGTTTCTGATGATGAGGGTGTATCTCCCGGAAGCGAACTTTCCATCCTCAGAGAGGAGGGTTCCGCCTATGAGGAAGGCCCATGACGTGTTGGGGAGGTTTCCGGCCGAGATAGGCGGTGCGTTTGACCACACCGTCCCCTCGAAGGTCACCTCTTTATCCTCCATAACGTTTACGATATATCCTTGACCGCCTTCGATCTGGAAGCCATCTCCCTCGTTGACTTCGGGGATGAAGGGGATGAATTTCCCTGAGGAGGTGTCGTATCTCACGATCACGGTTGCACCGAGCTTTTCGATGAAGCTCCTTGCGGTGTAGGGCGTATCGGGCTTGACGGGGAGGGAGATCATATTGAGTCCCTTTTTGAGTCTCAGCGTGAATCTACCCTTACCCGTTACAGGTTTGGGCTCGGGAGGAGGGGGTATTTCTGTATCCTCCCGTACGGGTTCAGTTCTGTATTTTGAGATCGTCACCGGACCGACGTTTGGGTCGTCATGTCTATCGTAGATCATCGTGAGGTTATCTACACCATTTTTCAGCTCCGTTGTCGTCGGCTCACCCCAGTAGTTGTCGGCGGCGATAACCTCAGCTCTGCCTGAGTTTTTCAGTTCATACATGATGTTGTTCAATATGTCATTTCCCGTGATGCCCTCCAGTTTCTCAGACGAAGATTTAATTTCAATGCCGATGTTGTTTTGAGAGATTTGGTTAGCATTGATCCCCTTCTCTCCCACTGAACGAAGTGAAATCCCTGTCCCTCCGTTATTGGCGATGATCGAATCAGTCACAGATACAGTACCTCCTCCTACTCCGCTGCCACTATTCCCCTTGACCAAACATCCGTTGAGCTCGACAAGACCGCTGTGCCCCGCTATTCCCACACCGGTATTTAAAATGATCGAGCAATTATCAACCCTGATGACACTGTTGCTTCCGCCGCCCATATCTATCCCAGCGCCGTCATTTAAGGCGATCGAGCTGCCATTCATCGTAACTGTATTTTCACCCTTAGGTATATTTACCCCTATGCCGCCATTTCCCTCTATCATGCAATTATTTATTGCGACCGCATTTGTGCTACTGCTGATTATGCTTATCCCACCACCACTATTCCTCATAATTTTACAGCTGACAATATCTACCGTATTAGCATAAGAACCGCTGTCGACGTTTATCCCTATCCCTTTGTTTCCCATGATCTCACAGTTGCTGATATTCACCGTTTTGTTACCTCTGTTATCATTGCTCGCCATATTTATCCCTTCTCCCCCATTCTCTGAAATCACACAGTTATCAGCGGTGATCTTACCGTAGCTGGCGCTCATGTCTATTCCAGCGCCGGCATTAGAGGTGATTGTGCAATTAGCAATGGTAAGTTCTCCCTTTTCAACACTTATTCCTGACGCAGCGTTCTCTGTTATCACACTGTCGCTGATAGTAGCAGTATTGTTACCCCACTGTAATTTGGAAATTACGAGACCCTCACCGTTATTTTTCCTGATCGTACAGTTGTTGATGGTAACCGTTCTGCTTGCTCTTATCCCCTCCTCGCCGTTTCCCGTAATCACGCACTCTTCAAAGTAACCTATACCATTACCTAAAATACCTCTATTCTCATTACCGCTCACGTCACATCTCTCCAAACGAATATTCTTAAACCAAACACCTGTGGAGTTATTTTTAAAGCTACAGTCGACGAACTTGGCCGAGGTATTAACTCCGACCCCCGTTATGGAGTTGCTAAAAGAGCAGTGCTCCACGGGATTAGGCACAGATCCTTCCACGCTAAGCCCAATCTTACTGAAGCTTACGTCGCAATATCGGAACGTTAGCGACCCTTTGAGGTGCCTGATTCCATACCAATCCCCCTTTTCAGGGTTCTCGGCCGCTGAGGTGAAGATGATGCGTTCCGACTCAGTCCCCGATGCTATAAGTTCTCCCCCGTCAATTATAAGCTCGATGAGGTTCTTATCGGCGCCGCCCTGCCGGTCGTCCGTCTTAGGCTGACATTTGACGACCGTTCCGGGAAGGACGGTCAGTTTTCCCCCGAGGACCACCGTCACGTCCCCGGTCAACACGACCTCGCCCGACCACGTCTCCTCATGGGAGATAACGCCGGATGTGGTCAGGGCGTATGAGCTTAAGGTTAAAGCTGAGAGAAAGGCGATCAAGCTCGCCAAAGGTGGGAAGCCTTTCATTTTTGTTACCCCCTTTTGTCATCGAGTATTGTCAAATCCATCGGCTGAAACGCCGGAAATAAGCAGGGAGGAGGTAATGAAACCTTCCCCCCTCCTGAGAACCCTTATATCTACTGGGTTCCAACGGGGTTTTTCATTATTAATTTGACAGTACCTGTCATCGCTCATATTATCAGCCGTTAGCATTCAGCTTAAAGACGCTCGTCGCAGTTGACTGGAAAGAGCGTTGAACGTTGGAACGTTAAACGTGCTAACGTGCAACGTGCTTTCCTTGTCCCTCGACCCTTGACCATTTGCCGATAGCTGAAAACAATATGAGCGGATCTCATTTAAAGATAACGCCTGAGAGAGGAAAATATTTCAAGTCCCTCAGGAATCGCTATCCTCCTCCATTTAAGGTTTCGTGAACGGTTCATACACCATATCAGTTCAAAGAGCCTATTAATCTCGCCCCTATAAGGTAACATGATCAAGGTGCGGGATCAACCGTTGAGCTTCTGAAACTGCCTCAGGTGGTGAGTCGGCTCGCCGAGGAGCAGCATGCGCTGGCAGCTCAGGTTCGACGGCTAACGGAGGAACAGAGGGCGCTGGCGGAGGAGCAACGAGCCCTGACGGCCCAGGTTCGACAGCTAGCCCAGAAGGTGGACGACCTCGTCACCTGGCAGAGGAGAGAGGCCGGGAGGAGAGAGGGTGAGAGATATGAGAGGATGACCGTCAAGAGAGGGCCTGTGCTCTTCAGCGGAGGGATGGGCGGATCAACCGATAACCCCGTCGTTCAAAGGCGGCTCGTCAGATGGCTTAAGCCGATATTCGAGAGCGATAGGTTCCTGGAGACCGGCGTTGAGGGCGTGAGGCGGTTATCTATAGCTATGGGCGAACACACGCTTGCCTTTATTTCAGCTTGTCCATCCTCTTCATTTCCACCAGTCCGGTGATCTTCCTCGCAAGCGGGGTTAGCTGTCGGGCTATCCTTGAGCTTTCGATGGCGCTCCTCATCCGGTGATCGACGAGGTGATCGACAGCGACGATCAATCCCAGAGCGATCAGGGCTCCCATCAGAGCACCTGCACCTCCTCCTATCAGCCTGTTCACCCCTCCGAGCCCTATCCCCTTCATCAGCCGTTCCAGGTAGACCCCGGCGATCCTGAAGAGCAGGATGATGACGAACAGGATGATCCCAAATGCCAGGGCGCGGGCATAGTTCTGATGTGGGATGAGGTTTCCGAGGAGGTGTGTGAGCGCCTTTGAATACCGCATCCCCAGAAACAGGCCGACGCATATCCCTCCCACGGTCACGAGATTTCTTATAGCCCCCTTTGTGAGGCCGCCGACCGCCCCTATGGCCGCCAGGACTATTACAGCGTAATCCACACCGTTCATCATATCCCCTCCGAGCTGTTCTTAAGGAGCGAGGAACACGGATACCGTTACACTCAAGGGAGATAAGTGCGCGGGGGATTGGAGCGTCACCAATCACCGCGCAGGCTGATCGTCGTTTCACCTTCGGGGGATATCGAGAGTTCGATCCGGCGCCGTTGCGTCTCACACCATCTCGCCTCACTATATGCCTCGGCGGATGAGACCAGCGCACACAGGGCGTAGAGTCCTAAAAACAGATTCCGCATCCTGTAGGGCGTCCTCGATTCGTCGTAGTAGCGGTTTATGTCGTCTATGTTGGTTGCCTTGAGATATCTATCGTGGGCATCGGTGTATCGGGAGTGATAGAGCAGGGCCGCTGTGGCGAGGCTGGAGGCGATGCTCAGGAAGATGAGCGATTTGCCCGGGCTCTCGTTCATCATCTGCCCGCTTCCGGGCAGCATCAGCGACAGCCCGGCCGATACCGCGGGAACCTTATGTGGATACCATTTGACCAGCTTTTTCCATCTCACCGCTCCCGTTTCGGTTTCTATCAGATCAAACGACAGCTCCCGTTCCTTCCCTTTTCTGGTTATCTCCCCAACGAACAGGTAGAACGCCCCCAGGAACCTGCCTATCCGCGGGGCGTTTTCGGGGTCAACTAGGTCCGAGACGCTCATATCCAGCTCTCTAAGCCTCTCATTCACGTGTTCCCTATCGAGCAGGATGAATTTGAACTCGTTAGCCACCTTCCAGAGCTCAGCGGATGCTTTTCTCTCGGCATCCATATCCCGTTTCCCTCCCCTCTTTATGGCCACGAGCGCCGTCGTCGTGCCCTGGGGCAGGGATACCTCGCTCGATTTCAACCTCATCCTCAGATCTGACATCGCCTTACCGATGGCGTTTTCGACATCCCCGTCCGCGAAGCACAGGTTTATGAGGAACAGGGAAACCGTCGTTATGAGAAACATCGACTTCCTCATGATTTCACCTCGTCAACCTTAAGGATACGCCAACCTCCACATAGGCCCCGCCCATCGCCGCCGAGAGCCATACTCCCTACACTTCGGTACCCCTCGAACCACCACCTTGAGCTCAGCCTCACACTCCCCTCTCACCTCTATGCCGACCTAGGGCTGCACTTTACATGCCGCCGTTTTCGGCGAGAGATAAACCCCTGCCCTACGATTGGCGTCGGATTTCGATGGGGATATCAGCCAGCTCGATCCTGTCGCTCGTCCCCACCTTCACTTCCTCATTCGGCTCTATCCGTCTCCCGTTTACGAAGGTTCCGTTCGTGCTCCCCAGATCCACGATGAACAGCTCCCCACCTCTCACGATGAGTTTGGCATGTCTTCGGGAGATGTATCGGTTCGGGTCGGCGAGCTGGATGTGGGCCTGAGGGGATGATCCGACGACGTGCTCCCCTTCGTCAAGCTCCCGTTCGATCAGCTCACCGCCTATTTGTACCTTGAGGATGAAGCTGCGTCGTGCGGCCTCACCCTCGTGAACCCTCATATCGCTCGTCACCTCACGCCTGTAGGCGGGCTGAGGGGCGAGACGGGACGTGTGAATCCCCTCCTTTATCCTCCGCCATATGGAGCGCTTTCCGAGGCCGAGACGATCCATCTCTTCGATTAGTCTCTTCTTCATCCTTTTCCTATGTTCAGGTGGCGGTTCGATGTGGTCCACGTACTCCTCATAGCTCTCCTTGATCCGGCTCAGGACCCCTCTCATCTCCGAGAGCCATTCCATCATCTCCGCATCCAACACCAGCCCGCTTTCGGTCTCCCTCCCGCCTATCTGATCTATGATCCTGTCGAGCTCGATGGCCCTTTGAAGCTCCTCGGGGGTGAACTCCTCGTCATCGCGATCGTGGTTTCGCCTGGGCATCGTATCACTCTCCGTGGTTAAGAGTCCAGGGTCGGGGAAAAGCACGTTAGTACGTTTAACGTTCCGACGTTCAACGTGCTAACGTTTCCTCTGACTCGAGTCCCTCGACTTATTTACGGAGGATCTCCTTCAGCTCCTCGCACGCCCTGTAGATCTTTATTCTGACGGCGTTTTCGGAGCATCCGATTATCTCGGCTATCTCCTTAACGTCGAGATCATACAGCAGCCGCATCCTGAGCGCCTCCCTGTTGGCCCGGTTCCTTATCCTGTCTATCGCCCTGAAAGTCATCTCCCTCATCTCGCCCTCGATGACGATTTCATCGGGAAGAGGGGACGGATCCTGTATCTGTCTCGCCCTGCGTCCGACCTCCTCATCCGAATCCATGGACTCCGCGGCCGCCTTCATGTTTCTCCTGTGGTAGGAGATAACCTCGTTTCTGATGATCACATTTAGATAACGCTTGAAGGCGCCTTTTCTTTCATAATTTTTCAGCGCTGTCAGGAGTTTGAGGAAGATGTCCTGAGAGAGGTCCTGGGCGTCGTGGTAGTTTCCGATGTGTTTCAGGATGGTTTTGAAGACGTAGCGGTAGTACCTCTCGTAGAGCCTCAGGAAGGCCTTCTGGCTTCCGTTCAGGTATTCGGCTATGAGTTCGTCGTCGGATTTCAAGATGGTTCTCCGAGGGTTTCCCGGATGCCCTTCATTCCGAGCCTTTTCACGAGCTCCTCCACCCTGGCGTATGAGCGCAGGTATTCGTCAAGCGAGGAGAGGTCCCCGGACTCCCTCGCCCTCGATATCATCTCCCGCTCATAACCGTAGAGCTCCCTGGCGAGGAACTCCGCCAATCCCTCATTCAGCCATTCGGGACATTCGCCCGACGTTATCTCGTGTATCAGGAGATGGGCGTACTCGTGGCGCAAGTTATCCCTGATGGTGACCCGGTACTCCCTCCCTCTGGGAATCAGCAGCGCTATCCGTTCCCCCGTGAAACATCCGAGGGATCTATCCGGCAGTTTGAATCCCTCACGTTCCATCTCCTCCCGGGATCGGTATACGGTCACCACCACGCGATCCGGGAAGCATTCGAGCTTCTCACCCATCTCACGGTAGGCCTCCTCCAGAACGTGGATGAGCCATCTCATCTCCTCATCGCTTGAATCCCCTGGCATCTCCACCCTGAAGGGGCCTTTCAGGAGGAGCTTCACGTCCCTCACGATCCATCCCTCACCGTTCAGGGGGGAGGCTGAGGCGGAGAGGGAGATCTTCCTCCGAATCCTCTCCCTTCTCCGTTCGACGTCGGGGATCAGCTTTGGATCGAGGGATGCGGCCCGCTCGCCCTCCTCCAGCGCCCTCTCCCAGAGCCCTTTCTCCTCGTACAGCTTGCCTAGATTGGCGTGCGCGAGGGCGTTTTGGGGGTCATGTGATAGCCCCCTTTCAAACCAGCTTATGGCGCCGTCCAGGTCTCCCTCTGCGTGCAGGATCACCCCGATGTTGAAGTGGGCCTCGGAGAAGGAGGGGTTCAGCCTGATCGCCTCCATGTACTCCCTCTTGGCCCCCGCAAGCTCGCCCCTCCTGTGGAGCTCCAGTCCCCTTTTGAAGTGTTCCATGAAGGCTTTGTCGCTCATCCTCTCCTGTCGATCATCCTCAATATCAGCCTGTCGAGCTTTTTAGGCACGCCGGGCCTCAGCCTGCTCGGGGGTGTGCTTCGCTCGAAGTCCTCGGGCATCCTCCCCGTGAGCACGTAGTAGAAGGTCACGCCGAGGCTGTAGATGTCGGAGGCCGGCGTTGGGGGATGGCCCTGCATCACCTCGGGCGCCTGGAACCCCATCGTCCCCCCCACTAGAAAGCGGCTTCCCTCCGTCCTCAGGGATATCGCGAGGCCGAAGTCGGAGATCTTGACCTCCCTTATCCCGCCCTCCTTGTCGTATCTCAGCAGGATGTTGGAGGGCTTGATGTCCTGATGGATGTATCCGTTATCGTGGATATGCTTCAGCCCCTCTGCGATCTCCCTGAAGACCCATTCGGCCTGTTGCAGGGGCAGTTTGCCGATCCAATCCTCGAGGCTCCCGTCCATGAGCTCCATGACGATGAAAAACCGCCCGCCCTCCTCGCCCGCGTCGAGCTCCTGGACTATGTTCTTGTGCTTCCTGAGCTCGGCCATCTTAACGCTCTCTCGCCTCAGCAGGAGCATCTGTTCGCCGTCAACCCTGTCATTCCTGAAGATCTTGATCGCGCACTCCTCATGCAACTCCGGGTGGACGGTCTTGTAGACCGCTCCGAATCCGCCCTTATCGCTTATGAGCTCCCCAAGCTTATACCTGCCGATGCGTTCAGTTCTTTTAATCCGGGTTTTCATCCCCTCCATCTTTAAGCTTCGCTCATATTATCGCCGAGTGTAGCGGAGATCTGAGAGGTCAGAAATGCTTATTTCTCAGGGCGAAAAGGAACGAGGAACCAGGAGCGGAAAACGTTACAACGTTAAACGTTGAACGTGCAACGGATCTCCCTTCTCCTCGTTCCTCCTCATGGATAACCGCTACACTCAAAGGAAATTTGAGCGTTAAGCTTTCCTACTCAGATCTGACGGAAGGTTATTTTAAACTATTCTTGATCCGAAATCAAGGTTCTTTGCTTCAAGCTGCTTATCTTGGCAGCAGTCTGTGGGAAGAGATCGCTAAGAGGGATGTGGCTCTGGGCAGTGAACAGATAGGAGGACGTTAGAGAGATAATGAGAGATGACGTGAATAACACCCCGTCTCATTCGAATCCTCCTCCATCACCTTCCGCTCTCGCGGAGGCGAGTTAAAAGTCTCACGGCCTCATCAACTATCCTCTCACCCGTTCCCCTTTCGACGAAACTATGAAATCCCGTCCAGACCTGATATCCTCCCAGATCGAAGGCTTCTTTGTCCGGGATGTAGCCTATGTAATCGTTTGCGAGCTCGACGACGTAGGTGTAGCGGAAGGGTGAGCGACGTTTTATCTCTATCCCGAGCGACGTGAACAGCTCCCCGGGCACCCCGACGAGCGCCACATCTCCGATCAGCATCACCTGAAGCCAGGTCCTGCGGACCTCCCCCCGATGTGGCGCCAGCTCCCTCCTCATCCTTCTGAAGACCTCGATCGTCGGCTCAGGGTTTCCGCCCAGCCTTTTCCTGCAGTAGTATGTGACGGCTTTCTCCTCCGCCTCCTCGTCGAACCTCCTCACACGGTATTCAAACTCCTCCTTCACCGATTTAAGCGTTCTCACGTCCATCTTTTGAGCTTTTGAGAGGGCTTCCTTAACGGCGTTCTTTACCCTGAGGATCATCTCATCGGTTGAGAGGGTCAGGTTATGGGTTGAGCCGGCGGCGCCCAGGAGGAATATGACCGTTCCACCGAGCTCCTCTTCCAGCTCCTGCGCCGCCAGACCGTAGAACCCCGGCGATCGAACTCCGCCCCGACGGGCGCCGATATTGTGGGTGGAATGGTTAAACAGAATCGCCTCCAAGCTCCCATCCGGTTTCCTGAAGGCGATGACGGGAAGCTCAGGGTCGAAGGGTCCGGTCGGTCTCAGGGCGTCATCCCTCGGTCCGACCCAGTAGATGGTGTTGTCGCTCAGGAGCAGTCGGCTGTTCTGACCGACTGTGGACTCCTGACCGAGTCGGAAATACATCTCGACGTTTTGATCTGATTTGAGTTTCTCGTTAGCCTCACAGACGGCTTTGAAAATAGCTTCCTTCAGCCTTCCGCAGAACACCTCATCTTTATCGTATCCGTGTATCCTGACGGTCGAGGGGGCGTGGTGGGTGTGGGTGGCTGAGATGAGTATGTTCTCAAACGGTATGCCGCACTCCGACTCGATCCTCCTCGCCACCTCATCGATTATATCCTTGTTGAACATCAGCACGTCACACGAGACCAGGCACAGTTTCTCCCCTTCACCTTCCACGACGAGGGCCGATGCCCTGAGTTTCCCCTCCTGACCGCGGGCGAAATGAGGGTGGATACTCCCGGCGATGACCATCGAATCGTCGCCCACGATCTCAGCCGCTGAGGCGGCAGCTTTTATCTGCATATCACCCTCCTGAACCTCCTCACCTTTTGAGGTGGAATTGATTAACGCAAAGGGAAACAACGTCAACGACACATAAATCCCAAGTTTCACCATAGCTTCAGACCTCCTCGACCTCCACCCATCTTCCCTCCTTAGCTGAGAGATAGGCGGCATCTATCACGGCTTGGACCTTCGCGCCATCCTCAAATGAGGGAAGCGGATCTCTATCCTCCGCTATACACCTGAGGAACTCGAAGATGCTTGCCATGCTGTATCTCATCCAGCCTATCCCGAACTTCGGACCCGGGAAGCGGGCGGGCTCAGGGTATCTCTGTACGGTCTCTATCTTGATGAATCCCCTCTCTCCGCCTATCGGCTTGCCGGGTCTTTCGAGGTCATAGAAGTAAAGCCAATTCGGCTCCATCAGGTCGAACCTCAAAGCCCCTCTCGTCCCGTGGATCTCAAATCTCAGATCGTCGTTACTTCCCGTAGCCACCCTTGAGGCCTCTATGACCCCGAAACCTCCCCTTTTAAGCGAGACCTGCGCGATGCAGAGGTCGTCCACCTCCACCTTCACCCTCTCCTCCGAGCCTTTTCTGATGGGTCGTTCCTTTATGAACGTCTCACAGACGGCGTTCACGGAACCGATCTCACCCAGCAGGAAGCGAACCAGGTCGATCACGTGCGAACCCAGATCGAACAGGGCACCGCCTCCAGCCAGCCTTTTATCGAGCCTCCAGCTCATCGGTCGTTCTGGATCTATGTATCCCGAATGGAGGTATTGAGCCCTGAAATGGAAGACATCGCCCAATCTTCCCTCATCTATCAGCCCCTTCGCCCTCATAAGTGCGGGGATGAACCTGTATTCAAACCCCATCTGGTATTTCCCATCGGGATGTTTCTCGGCCTCACTGAGGATCTCCCTCGCCTCGGAGAGGCTCATGCAGAGGGGTTTATCGCAGTAGATATGTTTGCCCGCCCTCATGGCACGGATGAGTATCTCCTTGTGCAGATGGTTTGGGGTGCAGCAATGGATGACATGTATGTCCTCCCTCTCCAGCAGTTCGTCGAAGTCGTCCGTTGCAAATTTAAACCCCGCCTCCCTTATACCCTCCTGGGCCGTCTCCTCGTGTGCCGTCGCCACGCCGATCAGCTCGACCTCGACGGGCAGGGGTTTGTAGTAGAAGGGGAGCGAGAGATAGGAGAGGGCATGGACGCGCCCGATGAAACCGTAACCGATTATCCCCACGCCGAGTTTCATATCTCACCTCCTCACTTCCCTCTGAGCTTCATCAATCGCCTCCTCCAGTATATCGAGTCCTTTTAGGGCGATCTCCTCAGGCATTATGAGTGGAGGCGAAAGCCTCAGGATATGTCCCGCGGGGATCCACGCCAATCCCTTCTCGAAAGCCCTCCTATATACGAACCTTCCCGCCTCCTCGAACGGTTCCTTCGTCTCCTCGTCTTTCACAAGCTCTATCCCGAAGAGGGCTCCTTTCCCCCTGACATCCCCCACTATCTCATACCTCTCCTTCATCTCGCCCAATCTCTTCATCACCACCTTCTCGATCCTTCGAGCGTTTTCAAGAAGCCCCTCCTCCTCTATGACCTCTATCGTTGCAAGGGCGGCTGCGCATGCGACAGGGTTCCCTCCGTATGATGATGAGGCGCTTATCCTCTCAAGGACATCCTTATATTCCTCCCTGACCACCATTGCGGTCACAGGATAGCCGTTTCCCAGCCCCTTACCTATGGTTATTACATCAGGAACGACGCCGTAATGCTCAACGGCAAACCATTTCCCGGTCCTGCCCATTCCCGTTAGGATCTCATCCGCGAAGAGCAGGATGTCCATCTCATCGCAGAGAGCTCTCAATCTCGGGAGGAATTCATCGGGCGGGAAGACCGAGCCGGCCCATCCCTGAATCGGCTCCAGAACCACGGCCGCTACCCTCCCCGTGGTCTCCTCCTCTATGACCCTCCTGAGGAAGTCCACGCAGTGGATATCACAGCCTGGATATTCCAGCTTGAAGGGGCATCTGTAACAATAGGGTCTCGGGGCGAGAAAGAACCCCGGCGCCCTTATCCCCTTATCGGGCGACATGAGGGCGAGGCTCACCGATCCTAGCGTTTTGCCGTGGAAATCCCTCCAAAAGGAGATGAACTCGAACTTACCTGTCATGGCCCTACACGCCCTCAACCCGGCCTCAACCGCCGCCGTGCCGTCAGAGTAAAGCTGTATCCCGTTCAAGTCCCCGGGCGTTATCTCCGAGAGTTTCTCAAGAAGTTTAAACTTGACCTCAGTTGTGAAATCGTGACAGTTTTCAAGCTTCTGAAGCTGTCTTGTTATGGCCTCAGTGATCTTAGGATGACAGTGCCCACACCCTGTAACGTAGATACCTGAGGAGAAATCTATGTAGACGTTCCCATCGACATCCCTGAGGGTGTAACCTCTCCCGCTTTCAAAAGCCACCGGGAAAAGCCTGACCTGGGACGAGTAACCCTTCATATATCTTTCGGCTTTCGAATGCAGCTTCCTCGATTTAGGTCCGGGCGGTTTCACCTTTATCCTCGGTATCGAGTCCGGATCGACCCATGCCCAGCGCTTATCGTATGGAATATCGAAATACATCTCTTTCCCCCTCTGCTATTTAAACGCTCACTGAGTCGTCAAAGAAGCCGTGAACCCGCACAGAACGACGCTCATGTTTATCCCTCTCTCATGAGATCACCTTCCTGATGCTGAGCAGATCACACAGCTCCTCAAGTTCCCTCCTCACATCTCCGTAGACCACGGCGTAATGCTGGCTGAAGAGGTTCCCGATGAAATCATGCGCATCACCGTCCAGGACGACCTTCATGCCGGCATAAGGAGGACATCCTATCTCGTGAAACGGTGGGGGAGCGGAGGCGAAACCCGTCGCGATGTGCATCTTGTACCCCTCCTTATCTGAGGCGAGACGGGCCAACGTCACCTCCCCCTCCTTGTAGGGTGACATGTTCAGAAGCCCCTCATATAGGGCCGTATGCCTCGATATCTTCGGCCTGCCCTGAGCGAGCGAAAGGGGGGCGAATCCGCATGCGGCGAGGATTATCCCGTTATCATCCAGGATATCGTGAACGTCACCGTAACTTGTCACCCCGCCGCCTGTAAGGTGATGTAGGATCAGTTGAGAGAGGATCAGCGGGATATCACCCTCACATGAGCACGGCATCTCATCTCCAAGCAGTGAAAGGGGGATGCATGGGGCCACCCCGTATTCCCTGGAGAGCTCATACTGACATTTGACCGTTAAGGCATCCAGTTTATTCTCATCCACAAGTGACTTAAGGGCTAGATAGAGCTTCATCACGAGCGTTATATCCTCCTCCTTCACCACATCGTCAAGCTCCCATTCAGCTTTCGCCCTCTCCACAAGCTCCCTTACCTCCCCCTCTTTAACGCTTTCAGCCCTTTTCACTATCAGGTATTGATCGAGATGAACTATCTCCGGGCCCAGCGTTCCTCTGATCTTTGTGTGATCGAAAGCTCCTGTATACATCCCCATCGAGAAATATCCGAAAAGTCCGACCCTTGACCTTTGAAGGGATCGGAGGGCCCTCGCCACCTTAGCGTAGGAGCTTATCTCCTCCCTCACCCCCTTTGAGTCGGGCATCCCGTAGACGAACTTGAAGTTAACCCCCATCTCCTCGAAGGTCTCCCTCAGCACACCCGCCGCAGGCATGGGTCCGAGCGTTATACGCACCCCGTCCTCCATGTAGGTCGTGTGGCTCCAAAGCAGTATCGGGCGGGTGAAGAAATCCCTCAACGTAGCCACGACGTTCGGCGCCTCGACCCATGAGACGAGAAGGGCTATTATGAGGTCGAACTCGCTTTCCCGGATCTCCCTTGCTACGAAGGGAACATCCTCCAGGCGGATCACAGCCTTGGTGGTTTTAAGATCAATATCCAGACCTTTCAACATCTCCTCGGATTCGGATATGAACCTTTCAACGACATCCTGAGGGTAGTCAGGATATCCGAATGGGACTAGAATGGACTTAACCTTTTCCATTTTCCCCCTCTTATCTCAGTTTAATCTCACCCCATGTTACGCTCAGCTTCCCCTCAGGTTCCACGTCCATGAGGGAAGCTAAACCCTTCGTCATCAACGACCTTATCACATCCTCGCTCAGGGCCTCGTCGAAGATAGCGACCTCATCCATAACCCCTACAAACGGCGGAACGTTCCTCAGCGGCTGATTGTTCATGACGTTCGAGCCCATCATTATCACCCTGTCGGTTACCCCTATCTTTCCCTTGTATTTCGCCTCGCCGTCCGGCTTACCGTTCACGTAGACCCTTATCGTTTCACCGTCGAACGTCCCCGCTATGTGATACCACTCACCCACCTTGAGGGAAGTTGAGCCTTTGGCCGGGTCTTTCCACTTCTCGGAGGGATTTGCTATGTAGAAGGCGGCTTTATCATCGACGAGTATCGGCTCATATACGGCCTCCTTCTTCAGGATGAACCTCAACCCACCTATCTCCTCCGGCTTTATCCATGCCATCACGGTTACGCTATCCTCAAGGTCGAGGACGTCGCTATCGGGGACGGTGATGTAATCGACACCTTTCTTGCCCATGTCGAAGTATAACGCCTTGCCGAATTTGCCGTCAACCCAGAGGGGTATTCCCGTGATCTCCCCGTCGTTTCCATTGCCTGAGGAATCCCTCACGACCTTCCCCTCCCCTTCATCGAAGAGCCATATGGCGACCGCATCACACATCCCAAGCGAGGCGACGACAAGTGAAAATCCAAGGACGAAGGGGATAAAACTTATCCCTCTTAGCTCCATCTCCGACGCCTCCATTGTTCAATAATATTCAAATTTAAACGTTTATAATATACCACAAATGTTCAAATCTGTCAAGAAACTTCTCCTGGTGATAGGGCTTTTCAATGATTGTATGATTTAGTATACTATCACAGAGACCACCAGGAAGGAGGTGAGAAAGATGCTCGTGGCAGGCCGATATGTCCATCCCAACAGCTTATTCGCCAGGCTGTCCAAAATAACCGACTACCGCTTAACAAGATATTATCACTGCTTATCCTGGCATCAGTCTGCGGTGAGAGATCGCTAAGAGGGATGTGGCTTTGGGCGGTGAACAGATGGGAGGAGGTTAGAGAG
>JAGGXZ010000129.1 GCA_021162805.1 Candidatus Poribacteria bacterium | reverse complement strand
TTTGAGTTGATTGATTATCTCCTTGACATCGCTTATTAGTTGTCTTATCTTATCCATAGCCGATCCTCTTAGAGTATTTGCGATATTATATCATTCGCAAAACCTTATCGGATCGGCTTTTATCCCTATTTATTGCACACCCTATTATCCCTTTTATGCGCTGTGACTTTCAACCTCTACCTCATCTCCAAAACTGTCAGGTAGCTAGCCCGAAAAATCAAAAAATTTCCACATGATGCTGCGGAATGTAGGTTGAAAGGTTCAAATATATCATTTGGGTGGTAACGATCTCTTGGCACAATACGATCATTCGCCCCAGCTTCCTGACACTCTAAAGCTCCATCTCCTACCTGGAAGTGGATATCCCGCGGAGAGCATATATCTCTCATCGAGTAGGTTCCCGAGGACGAAAATCAACTTGATGCCTTTGAGGGAGACACCTATCCTGAGATCATGCACGTGATAGGGTTCGAGGTACCCGCCCCCCTTTCTATAGAACCTCTTGCCTTCGGCCCTCCCCGATAGAATCGCCCAGAGTTTCCTTCCGATTCTGACACGATATCCAAAAGAGTGCCTCGGCCTGTAAAGCAGAGGATATCCTCCCTGATCCTTAGCATCAGTGAGGGAGTATGAGAACCTGATATCCAGCAGCCCGTCAAGGGGTTTAAGATGCAGTCCTGCTTCCAGACCGGAGACCTTAGCCTCATTGAGGTTCTGCGGATACCATTTCCCCCCTTTGCCCGGAGCCCATTGGATCAACCCGTCAGTGGTCGAGCTGAAGAGAACGAGCTCGCCAGAGACTTTCTCCCTCAGGATCTGCAGGCCCAACTCCGCCTGGGAGGAGCGTTCCGGTTTGAGGTTCGGATTGCCCCTTGCAAAGGCATCCTCAGGCCAATATAGGTCGTTGAAAGTGGGAGCTCGATAGGATTGCCCAAAGCTGCCTTTGATGGAGAACGGTCCCCTCAGATCGACTTTAAAGCCCATCTTTGGACTGAAGGATAAGCCGAAGTCCGAGAACACATCCCATCTGATCGCCCCAAAGAGGGAGATCCGTTTCAACTTAGCTTCCTGTGAAAGATGGATCCCCAAACTCTCCCTCACGTGATAACCTGTGCTGGTGCTGTCTAGAACCTCACGCCTGAAGGTAGCGGTGAACATGGATGAAAGATATCGAAGCTCAATCGGCGTCGAACTAACCTCAACTTCAAACGATCTAAGCTGGTGTGTGTCATCGACGTTGTATCTGCTGTCGGGGTTGAGATAATGGATCAGCGATGATCTATATCGCATGGCAGCTTTGAACGGATTATATCTCAGATGTAAGCCGAGAGATCCCGCGTCATCTTCTAAAAAGGCGTTCGGCTGAGGGTAACCCATCATCCCTGGATCGCCGCTATGCGATCTGAACCTTCCCCCTGTAATTTCGATCTCCGCCCTAGGACTGGGTTTCCACATCAGCTTCGCAAGCAGATTGTTCCTATCCGTCCCGGCATTTACACGGCGTTTCCTTCGGCCGAACCTGTCCACGTATTCATAATCGCCATCCGATTTAAATCCCCATAGCGAGATCATTCCTGAAAATGAGCTATGTCTTACGTGGAGTTGCGCTGCTCCCGTCATTTCTCCAAAATCTCCCAGTCCCATGTTGACCTTAATTCCATTCCCATCCGGTCGGGAGGTTATGAGATTGATCACACCTCCTACGGCATCAGCGCCGTGGAGTGCGGAACATCCACCTCGAACGATCTCAATCCTCTCTATGGCGTTGAGTGGGATCTTATCCAAATCAGCTCCCCCGCTTTGTGAATTGTTCAGCCTCTCGCCGTCGATCAACACAAGCACTTGACTGGAAGAAGCACCTCTAATTGAAACGGAGGACATCGAGTTTGGTCCATAATCTCTGATCGATATAAAGGGAGAAGAGCTAAGCAATTCACCGAGATCGTTCATACCTGATCGCTCGATCTCCGTCCTATCGATCGACGTTCCGAAGAAAGGAGTTTCTTCAATTGGTTCCGCCCTTTTCGTGGCCGTTACGACGACCTCTTCCATCCTGATATCCGCCGTCAGGAAGGCCATACAGATGATAAAAACGACCATCTTCCCCTCCTCATACCATCATCATTAGCTCATCATCACAACCGCGCTCTGAGAGCAGATCGTTCACAACTTCCATCAGCTCGAAGAATTTCCTCTTTCTCGCTCCCTCTTCCATCGAGTCTATGAGCTCGAACATCCTGTTGATCTTCCCTATAAGAGGTGGCTGGGAGCAACCGCGCGTTTCATCCTCGAACATCTCTTTTTCCTCCTTTGTGAGATCTGGGATGTTCAGGTGCGGGTGGGGAGAGGAGGGAGAGCATCGTCCGCAACCCCCCTCGAGGTCGCTCGATGTGACGGTGCAGGCAGGTCTCCTGACTTACGGCGACCTTCTCCCGCCTTCCCAGCGATTTTCAAATCGCCAGTGGCTCTATTGGAAGAGGTTAACGCCGATCACAGTGGCGGGGCCGTGGCGGAATCTCACCGCTCTTCCCTATTCTCCGGGGAGTCAATCCCTCCCGGCACCTGCACCTGAACGATCTTACGACCAAATTATATCATCCGTCTTTGACTGAGTCAAATCGGGGTGTATGAAAATTTTGTAGGTAAGAGGGGGTAGACAAAGAGGTTGGATGAATATAAAATAACCTCCAAACTCAAAAGAGCTTGGAGCTGGTTGACTGACAAAAGTCTGAGATTGGTATTGCCATGAGG
>JAGGXZ010000128.1 GCA_021162805.1 Candidatus Poribacteria bacterium | reverse complement strand
TCGACCATCGCTTCCCGGTAGCTCCCATTCCCAGTGTCAGGGTGGCCACGAGCCTTGAGCTGAGCCATCAAAGCCATAGCCACTTCATCCTCCTCTTTCCCGATCGCTCGCCCTACCCGCAGTCGCGATGATACCTTCTTCCCCTTTCATCTGGCAACCAAAATCTGCGGAACTATAGTTATAAACGTTTCATCATTTTATCATTCCCCAGAGCGTTGTCAACTTACCCATCGGATCGACGGGCTGCAGATAGTCTCCGAGCCTGTAATCTATGGGCGGCATAATCCAATCCACCGTATTGGCGGCCGAGTAGTGGAGTATGGTGAGGCGGATCATATCCCCGTTTTTGACCCCCAGGCTTTTCAAGTTGCACTTGAGCTCATACTTATTTGCCACCACGACGGCGTCCACCACCGCTCCGGGCACGTCATGGTCCTGATCTATGTTCGCCGCATCGGGCGCATATCCCTGTATCCCGACACCCTGATAGACCCCTTGTTTGGTCTCGACGCTTATGTAGAAATCCACGCCCAGCGGCCTTTCATGCGGTGGATACGGCGCCTCCTTATCCGATTGGATTCCGGTATCGTAGTTATTATCGGCATCGATGACGGTCTGATATGCTCCCCTGCTGGTCTTACCGTTGGCTATGTCGTCCTTAACCGTCACGTAGACGTATAGGAACTCATCGTCGTTGGCGATCCTGCAGCTCAGGATATCCAAGGTGGGATCATCCGGCCCACCGAACGTATCGCCCTCCGGATCGGTATACTCTCTGACGCCTTCCCAGTCGTCGAACTGGCCGTCGATCGATATCTCGATCTCCTTCCCGGATGAAACGGATATAGCCGCTAACAAAAGAAAGGTTAAAATAGCGGTTTTTCTCATCCTCTCCTACCTCCGCTTTGAGAACTTACCAGATATTATACCATGTCAGGGGGCGTATCCCAACTCCCTCAGGTCGCGCGGGTTGCGACGCCAACCCTCCTTCACCTTGACCCATAGATCGAGATAGACAGGTGAACCGAGGAAGGCCTCTATCTCGCGTCGCGCTTCCATACCTATCTTTTTAAGCATGTTTCCTCCTCTCCCGATTATTATCCCCTTTTGCGATTCCCTCTCCACGTAGATCGTCGCCCGGATATAAGTGGCTGCCCCTTCCTCCCTCTCTTTGAACTCCTCTACGAGGACGGAGGAGGCATATGGTATCTCCTGTTTTGTTAGGAGAAAGACCTTCTCGCGTATCGTCTCGGCGACGAAGAACCTCAGGGGCATATCGCTAATCTGATCCTCAGGATATAGCTGAGGTCCCTCGGGCAGGTATTTCACTATCACGTCGATCAGTATATCCACGCCGTCGTTTTTAAGGGCGGAGATCGGCACGATCTCGGCGAAATCCATCTTATCCTTGTATGAGGCGATCATAGGCAGAAGCATCGGTTTGGATACGAGATCTATCTTGTTCATCACCAGGATCACGACCTTGTTCGATTCACGTAGCATCCTCAGTATATCCCTCTCGCTTCTCTCCTTCGGCGGGCGGGAGACGTCTATCATATAAAGTATCACATCGGCGTCATTCACCGCCCCTCTGACCGCCTCCTGCATATACTCCTGCAGCTTATATCTGGGTTTCAGCAGGCCGGGAGTGTCGAGAAATATGATCTGATACTCATCCGTGGTCAGGATGCCGGTTATCCTGTTACGGGTCGTTTGGGGTTTGGGCGTGACTATTGAGAGTTTCTCCCCAAGCATCACGTTGAGCAAGGTCGATTTGCCTACGTTCGGCTCGCCGACTATGGAGACGTATCCGGATCTCATATTCCATCCCTCCAAAAGCTTCGAGATTCTGCCTCTCCCACTCGATCGCCAAGGTCATTATACACCATAACAGGCGGCGCGCTCAAGGCGGGGAGCATGAAATGTCCATGAATCTTTTCCCGAACATCCCGCCGCCCAATTTCGTCTAATGGGTTGAAAGACGAATTAAAAGGAGGAGGTAGTACAAATGAAACCTATAACGGTGATCATAACCGCTCTGCTGGCTATGATAGCCATCGCCATCGTCGGAGCCACCTTTCAGCTTACACAGGCGCAGCCCCCGAGACCTCCTGGTGCTTTCAGGATGATGCAGGCCATCGAGAACACATGGGCGGCTATTGCCTTCGAGGTAAAGGTGGATAACAAAACTCTGGAGAAGATTCGACCGCTCTTCCAAAAGGCATGGGACGATCGCAAGAAGCTGATAAGAGAATCGGCAGGTAACTTCGACGCTATGATGGACGGAATGGCTAAGATCAAAAAGGACCTGGATAAGAAACTCAGAAAGGCTCTGACGAAGGAGGAGATGAGGAAGTTAATCGAGTGGGAGAAGTTACAACAGAGGCGACCGCCGAGACGTTGAACGTTTAACGTCTCAACGTTCTACGCATCCATGAAACGGCAGGTGATAAGATGAGAAAATGGATTGTTATCGGGATCGTCGTAGTGGCACTTGGAGTGGGGGCGTTCCTCGGCAGGGGAAGGATATTCTCAAGGCCCGAAAGCAAGGCATCCGAGATACAGACGGCGATCGTCAAACGAGGTGATATCACCGTCACGGTGGAGGCCACGGGAACCATAGAGCCTCTGACCATCGTTGAGGTCAAATCCAAGGCGAGCGGGAAGATCATAAAGATGCCGATTGAGGAGGGTGACACGTTGAAGGAAGGGGATCTGATAGCCGAGATAGAGAAAACTTATGTCCAGGCCGATGTGGATAAGGCGCAGGCTGATTTAACCGCCGCAAAGGCACGCCTTGCTCAGGCGGAGACCAGTCTCGAACTTCAAAAGCAGCAGTATGAGATACAGCTTAAACAGGCCGAGGAGAGGGTGAAATCAGCCCAGGCTCGGGTCGATCAGTTGCGGGTGGAGATAGAACAGGAAAGGGAATCAAACGCACGGGCCATCGAGGAGGCGAAAGCCAACCTGGAATCGGCAAAGCTTCAGCTCAAACTGGCCCAGGAACCCCGAGCTGAGGAGGTGAAGAGGGCCGAGGCAAACGTGGCACAGGCGAAAGCCAATCTGGATCTGGCTCGGGCAGAGTATGAGAGGGCCAAAGCGTTGTATGATCGGAAGTTCGTTCCTAAATCTGAGCTGGACTCGGCCAAATCCAAGCTGGACACGGCCCAGGCCCAGTATGACTCGGCCCTTGAGCAGTTGAACATGGTGAAGAATCCCTCCAGGGAGGATGAGATAAAGCTGGCGCAGTTGAAAGTCAAAAAGGCAGAACTGGCCCTCACCTCCGCTCAGGAGAGGGCCAAAACCAGTATAGCCTCGCTCCAGAAAAGCCTGGAGCAAGCCATCGCCCAACTTGAGGAGGCTAAGGCCAATCTGGAATCGGTCAAGGCCAATCAGGCACAGATCAAGCTGAGAGAGAAGGACGTGGAAGAGGCCCAAGCCAGCGTCGTCCGGGCAGAGGTGGCCCTCAAATCGGCCCAGGACAGATTGGCCGATACCCTCGTTACCGCACCGATATCGGGGACGATACTTAAGAAATACGTCGAAGAGGGGCAGGTCATCTCATCAAGCCTCCAGGCGATAGCCGGTGGGGGAACTCCCCTGGTCACGATGGCCGATCTGGGAAGGGTCTACGTCAAAGTTGACGTGGATGAGACACAGATAGGATATGTGAGACCCGGCCAGCCGGTATCGATCGTGGTGGACGCCTATCCCGATAAGACCTTCGAGGGCGTGGTGCTCAAGATAGCGCCACAGGGTGAAACCCTACAGAACGTGACCACCTTCAAGGTTACCACCGAGATCAAAAACCCATCCGGAATACTGAAACCGGGGATGAACGCCACGGTGGAGATCACCGTCGCGGATAAGAAGGGGGTGCTTCTCGTGCCGAACGAGGCCATCAAGGAGATCAGAGGTCGAAAGTTCGTTATCCCCGTGGTAAACGGCAGACCGGTAAGACCCAGGATGATCGAAACTGGCGTCACCGACTACGAATATACTGAGGTGATATCCGGCCTCTCGGAGGGAGATGTGGTTATGATCGGCGGCTTCCCGAAGCTCAGTGAAGGAGAACAGGTCCCTCCCTGGATGCGAGGAAGTAGAGGGCTGATGGGAACCTTCGGACGGATGCAGCGGGAAGCCCAGAGAAAACAGGGCGGAGGAAGACCGCCGGGCCCGCCACCGCCTCCGCCGCCGAGGAGGTAGAGAGGGATGATCGTGATGGAGGATATACACAAGATCTATCTCATGGGAGAGGTCGAAGTTCCAGCGCTGAGGGGGGTATCGCTTGAAGTTAAGGCCGGAGAGTTCGTGGCCATCATGGGGCCCTCCGGTTCCGGGAAATCGACCCTGATGAACATAATCGGATGTCTGGACGTCCCCACGAGCGGCAGATACTGGCTGGAAGGCGTCGAGGTGAGCGGGCTGAACGATAATCAGTTGGCCGAGATCAGAAACAGGAAGATAGGATTCGTCTTTCAGACCTTCAACCTGATCCCCAGAGAGAACGTAATCCATAACGTGGAGCTGCCCATGATCTACAGCGATGTGCCCGAAAAGGAACGGATTGAAAGGGCACGCGAGATGTTGGAGACGGTCGGTCTTGCACATAGGGCGAAACACAGGCCGGCTGAGCTATCAGGAGGCGAAAGACAGAGGGTGGCTATAGCCCGTGCCCTTGTGAACAACCCGTCCATCATCCTCGCCGATGAGCCTACGGGAAACCTGGACTCCAGAACGGGGGCGGAGATCATGGGTATATTCCGGAGACTAAACGAAAACGGGATAACCATCGTCTTAGTAACTCATGAGCGTGAGATAGCATCATACGCCCATAGGATCATTCACCTGAGGGATGGAGTGATAGAGGAGGAGGAAAGGGTATGAGAATTAAGGAGAACCTCCGCATCGCCTATAGAAGCCTCATGGCCAACAAGACGCGCTCGCTCCTGACGATGCTGGGGATAATCATCGGGGTCGGCGCCATCATCACCATGATCTCAATCGGCAGAGGCGCGAGGCAGGACATATCGGAGAGGATAAAATCCCTCGGCACAAACGTGCTGGTGGTAACTCCAGGGGCGCAGCGAAGAGGCGCGAGGGTTTTCGGCAGAGGAACGGTCAGAACGCTGAAAATCGATGACGTCGAGGCGATAGAGAGAAGGGTGCCGTATATCACGGTGGTCGTTCCGGAACTCGCCGGAGGAGCTCAGATAAAATACAAGGATAAAAACACCAACGCCCCGGTCGTGGGAACCACCCCCGAATATCAGGTGGTGATGAACTTCCATCCCGAAAAGGGCTCCTTCTTCTCCGATCTCGATGTGCTTTATATGCGTAGGGTCTGCGCCCTCGGCAAGACGGTGGTGGAGGATGTCTTCGGAGATGAGGATCCTGTGGGCAAGACGATAAGGATCAACAACATACCGTTCAAGGTCCTGGGTGTGATGGAGGAGAAAGGCGGTCCGCCGTGGAGGAGCCCTGACAACTGGATCATCGTCCCTGTTACGACAGCTCAAAAGCGACTGCTGGGCACCGATTACCTCCGCGCCATAAACGTCCAGGTGGTCAGCCAGAAATATATGGATGAGGTCGAGAAAAAATTGGAGAAGGTTCTGAGGATACAACACAAGTTGCCGGCAAATAAAGAGGATGATTTCAGTATTCGTCGACAGACCGAGTTCCTTGAGATGATAGAGCAGACGGGCAAGAGCTTCACTTACCTCCTGGGCGGTATAGCAGCTATCTCGCTCATAGTCGGCGGGATAGGGATCATGAACATCATGCTGGTGTCGGTCACTGAGCGAACCCGCGAGATAGGGATTCGCAAATCGGTCGGCGCCAAAAGGAGGGATATACTGATCCAGTTCCTCATGGAATCGCTGGTCTTAAGCCTGATAGGTGGAGGTATCGGGATCGCCTTCGGCATAGGAGGTTCAAAGCTTATCTCCCACCTGGCCGGCTGGAGAACGGTGGTCTCATGGGATTCCATCTCCCTCGCGTTCTTCTTCTCCGCCACCGTGGGCATCTTCTTCGGGATATATCCGGCCAGAAAGGCGGCAAGGCTCAATCCAATTGAAGCCCTGAGGTATGAATGATGGGAAAAAACCTTAAAGTGAGGTTGATCATGCGGAGATTAAGAAGATGGTGGCTTCCGCTGGGCATTTCGATGTTGATCCTTTGGTTCGGCGGGGTTCCCCCGGGTTTCTCCCAGTTCCCGTTGTTTCCGAAGTCCCCCTCAGAGGATAAACTGAAAACGCTGTTTGAGAAGCTGGATAGTATGAGTAAGGTTGATCTCTCCAAGCCTCTTACCCTCCGAGAATGCATCGATATCGCCCTGGAGAGATCGCCCGACGCCATTCTATCTCGGCTCAGCGTTATCACCTCTGAGCTCTCACTCAACGATGCCAGATCCAGATATTTCCCTCAGATCTACCTCAACGGGACCTATCTCTTCTCGGATAGGATAGAGTTCGGCTTTGAAAAGGAAAACTACGATTTAGGGCTCTCAGCCTCATACACGATATGGGATCACGGCCACAGGGAAGCGGAGGTGGCTCAAGGGAGAGAAGATCTGAAGGCCGCTCAACAGAGGAGAGAGGGTCAGATTCAGCAGATCATCTACGATGTGACGCGGGCGTATTATAACCTTCTCAAGGCGCAGAGGCTCGTGGAGGTCGATGAGGAGATATTGAGGATCGCGCGGCAGAACACGGAGAGGGTGAGGGCATTCATGGAGGCGGGGAAGAAGATAGAAGCCGACGTGCTGGCGGCGGAGGTCAGGGAGGCTAACGATGAGCTACAGCTCGTCCAGGATAAAAACAACCTCGAGATAGCCAGGGCCGACCTGGCCATGGCCATGGGGCTTGATCCGGCCAGCCGGATACAGGTGGTGGATGACACCGGATATAAAAGGTTCATTGTGCTGGGGAAGCTGGAACCGGAGGAACTGAGGCTCGATGAGGCGATAGATAGAGCGCTCAAAAACAGGGCCGAGCTGAAGGAGATGAGGGCCAAGATAAAGGCCGCTGAATGGGGGCTGTTCCTGGCCAAAATCGATAGATACCCTAAGATCACCGCCGAGTACAGCTACGATGTGAACCTGGACGATTACCTGCGGGAGAGGGAAAGCTTCAAGGATCACAGAAGCTGGAGGGCGGTTGCAAAGCTCTCATTCCCCCTGTTTGACGGAGGGGTGTCTAGGAGACGTGAACAGCGATACGAGATTCAATTGAGGGATCTAAAGGAGTGCTACAAGTCTCTCCAGCGTCAGATAATGCTTGAGGTCAGACAGAACTACCTTAACATAATGAGGACGAGGAAGCAATTGGAGATACTGGACAAACAGGTTAGAAATGCCAAGGCGAACCTCGATGTGACGACAGGAAGATACGAGCAGGAGGTGGCTACCGAGTTGGAGGTGGCTGAGGCCAGGAGCTTATACGCTCAGGCGATGACGAACAGGGTTCGGGCATACTACGACTATAAGATCGCTCAGGCGGCCCTTAGGAAAGCTATAGTCTAGCTGAGACAAGGCTAGACACGCTTAACGACTGACTCGGAGCAATCAAACCCTGAAGTCGGT
>JAGGXZ010000127.1 GCA_021162805.1 Candidatus Poribacteria bacterium | reverse complement strand
CTATCGCCGGAGAGCTTAAAATACTTAAAATACTATCCCCCGTCTTGAACCTCCATTCCTCCCCACCGCTCCCTCCTGACAAGCAGTAGAGGTTTCCATCTTCACTCCCTACCACCACCTCCATCTCTCCATCTCCGTCTACGTCCCCTATCGCTGGGGAGCTCCACACCAAACTACCTGTCGTGAACCTCCACTCCTCCCTTCCGCTTACACCCGATACGCAGTAGAGGTTGTTATCCATACTCCCCGCCAAGACCTCCATCTCACCGTCCCCGTCTACATCTCCTACGCTGAAGGACTTTACACTACCACCCGTCTTGAACTTCCAAAGTAGCTCCCCGCTGTGGGAGACGCAGTAGACGTATCCGTTATCACTCCCCACCACAACGAACTCAGGGGTTGCGACCACGCCGTTAAGGCTGGTATCCCCACCATCAGGCGGGGAGAAGCTCCAAAGTAGACGCCCTTCCCTTGAGAAGCAATACAGCCTGTCCCAGCGGTCTGCTTTATTCAACTTATCCCCATTGCTTGCATGGTATATCCTGTCCCCGAAGATGAGGGGATGGCAGGTGAAAACATAGTTCTTCTTCCCCACATAACCCTTCCATAGGAGTGTAACGCCATCAGCGACACGCTCGTTCACACGAACCACCTCGCCAGGCTCCTCGGAGTAGGAGAAGTGAGGAGCGAAGGAAAGGATTAAAGGGATTAAGAGGATTATAGGATTAAGGCGTGATATTTTACGTCTTCCGCTCATGTTCTACCTCCTTGTCCAAGGGCGAAATGCCTTGCGCCACCACATCGGCGGAGATGCCACCTGAAGGAACGAGGAACTAGGAGAGAGGAACCAGGATTTTCATCTCCTCGTTCCTTTCTCCTCTCCCCTCGTTCCTCATCGGAACACGGATATTTTAATCCATTTCCGATCCGTTATCAATTATCTATCATCGAGTGCACACAATATCCATCCATCCCGCCGCCGTAGGGGCAGACCCATGTGTCTGCCCCATGGAACGCGCACATAGGTGCGTCCCTACCGAACCTCTATACCCCAGCCAGCCTCTCCTCGAACTCCTCCAAGCTACCACATCGAATGGCATAACGAAGCAACCGCTTCAAGATGTCCCTATCTCCTATCCTCCTTATCCTTTTCTCCACATCCTCAGGCACGATCCCGAACCTCTCCTCCAATGCCTCCAACACCATCTCACGGGCCTCCTCCAACATGCCCTTCCTCATCCCTATCCTCTCCGCCGTGGTGATATACGGCATACCTTTCACCTCCTCTTCCTTGATGATTTCATCGTGATATGCCTCCTCCAAATCTTCAGGCAGATTTATCACCAAATCTATGAACCGATATAAACCCAGCACCTCCTCCCTCCCATATCCTCTCTCATACAACATCCTCGTCAGCCTCACCTTCCAGTCAAACCTCTCCCGCCCCCTTCCCTTCGTCTCCTGGGACTTCAAATGGGCCATCACAACCACTGAGAAGGGATTCGGGTCCTCCTCCAACTCCTCCCATCTACCCCTGTAATCCAGCAGCTTCACCACAGGGTAGATCATCTCAAGATGGAAATCCCCTATCCCAAACCGGTATGGCCCAGGGCGGAAACTAGCATCCTCGTCGCTCAACACCGCCAGGCTCACAACATCCCTGTTGTATCTGTCAAATATCCGATAGTTGTAGATATACATCCTCTTCGAGAACTCCTCCTGGGGATACCCCTGAACCTCTATGTGTATCAGCAGCCACTGTTCCTTTCCGTCCTTCAGATATGCCTTCACGAGTGTATCGACTCTCCTTCCCCTTAATCCCCTTCTGCTTATACGCCCAAGCTCCTTGTCGAGGAAGTCGAATCCCTTGGATGTGTCTATGTGCTGTGCTATAGAGGGGAAGAAGGAGAGGATAATCAATAGATTATCCTCTTTCCCGTTCCTCGCCGGGAATGCGCGCCGTTATCCCTCTCAATCTCCTGCAATGCCTCCTGTCGAACGTATAGATGTCGGGGATTCCCCTATCCCTAGCCCAACAGGCGTTATAAATCACTCTCCCAGCTATATTCCTTTTAACCTCCTCCCTAACCTCATCTAGGTTTTCGGGGACCTTCTTGGGCTTCAAGGAACCTTTCAATTCGAGGAGGGTTCCCTTAACGGGGTATATCATCGCCTTTCCCCCTTCGACGGAGAAGATGATCCAGTCGCCTGATTCGATGCCAAGCATCTTCCTGATCTTTTTTGGGATTGTCACCTGTCCCTTTACTGTGATTTTCGCCATCATCTCGTTTGTCCTTACTTTTTATAACTTGTAATTCAATTTGAATTCTATCATGCCATTGGGAGATGGTTAACACCAACAACAACCATTTGGGGCTCATTCCGTCGAGGGAGCGGTCAACCGGTCGTCCTTCATCCTCAGCTCCTCCAGTTTGCCTTTGGCGTAGGGGTTATCGGGCTGAAGCTCGGCTATCCTCTCCCATTCCCCTATCGCCTCCCCGATCCGCCCCTCCTTCTCAAGCAGAAGGGCGAGTTTCATCCTGAGGTTCGGGTTTTCGGGCTCGATCCGAACCGCCTCCCTCTGCCATCTTATCGCCTCGGAGACGTTCCCGATCCGATCGAAACAGATGGCGAGCAAGGTGCATATCTCGGGGTTATCCCCGTCATGCTCATAGGCGAGCTTCAGCTTCGGTATCGCCCCCTCGAACTCATCCCTCCCCATCATCAGCTTGGCGTCGGAGATCAGCAGATCGGGGTCCACCCTCTCCCTGATGAGGAACTGATACGACAGGGCCATGCCCACGGCAAAGGCGATGAGGGCCACGGAGATTAAAACCCATCTTCTCGTTTTATGTCCCGGCGTGAGCTCGGCGATGACCGTCTCTATGTCGGGCCTTGCCAATTCGATATCCTCCTCATGAAATGAATTGTCATTTGTAGTCATTTATGGTCATTTGGCTTCGTCGCCATCAATAACAGCAAATGGCCATAAATGACACGAACGACTATGAGATGATTGGCCACTCCAAACCTTAAGGGCAGGCCCGTGTGTCCGGACCTCATCGTCGGGAGCGCTCGACCATCATCGTTCGGGTGGCGGTCTTGACCACCCTCCAGTTGGGGCTCTGATTTATGACGGTCGCCAGATATCTAACCCTCTGGGGGAGATCTCCACCTACCAGGGCCTGCTTGGAGAAGGTCAGTATGAACTTGCTCATCACCTCGTCGAAGATGACCCCTCTGACCTTCTCCACCCCGTAGGGCTCATACCCGCTCAGCTTCTCCTGGAAATCCCGATATCCATCGAGATCCTCCAGCCCTTTGACGTAGAGGACGACCGTTCTGTCGGGAGGTCCCATCTTCTCCTGCAGTTCACCTATCAGCTCCTCGATCTTGGGCTTCACGTCATCAACGACCAACCTCACGGCGGTGTCGGCCTTCTGGACGGCCCTCTCCTCCACCCATTTCTCGATCACCAGCTCGACCACCTCTCTCTCAGGGTTCAACCTGACGACCTGGAGGTTTCCGTCGAGGTTGACGACCTTGAGCTTTCGGAGGTTCTTGAACCTCTCTCCGCCGGGGACATCGGCACCTCTCATGGAGAAGCTCATCTCGCCGATCAGGAAGAGATCGGCCAGCTCTCCGAGACCGCTGGACCAGAGCTGGGAGGCCGATCTAACCCGTTCCTCCCTCGGCACGCTCGTATCGGCGAGCTTCTCTATGAGCTTCCTGACCCTCTCAACCTGTTCCTCCGTCAGCCATGGGATGTATGGACCTTCATCTCGCTCCTTCTTATCCTTTCTCTCCTCCCCATATCCCGCCTCGATGAGCGTGCTTCTGAGCGTGGAGTGGAATTTGTCTCGAGCCAGCTTCGAGAGCCGCTCGTCCAGATCCTCCGTCCTGACCTTCACGCCGACGAAGATGACCCTCGGATTGGACAGCTTCTCCATAACCTCGTGGATGTCCGGTGAGACCCAGACCTTGAGTTTGACGCGGATGTAGCCGGGGTTTTCGGGATCGGGATGGGGTCTTTCGATATATCCCAGCTTCCTGGCGTATCCCTCCACATGGGCGTCAACGACGTCGCTTACGAGCTCGGCGTTATGGACGACGGTCTGGCTTTTGATGTTGACTCCGATCTGGTATTGGAGGGCGTTTCTGAGGGCGTCCCTCTCGGCCTGCGCCTCAGCTGCCTCGACGTTCCCCTCGATTATCCTCGCCTGTCCCGTGGCCTCTACCACCCATCCGGGCTCCTCGGCCCAGGCGATGAGGGTGAACAGGAGCGATAGAGTAAGACCGATTATCAGATGCCGTCTCATGAATCACCTCCGTTCTCATTGATAAATAACGTGCGAGATGGAAGAATATTTCAGCAAATCGTAGGAGCAGGCCCCCGTGCCTGCCCGTGGGTATTACCGAGCGGTGGAATCGGCGATGGGAATAACGGCCATGGGCAGGTTACCGTCATATCGCCCCGTCAATACCGGATGCTGAACGTCCCCGGTCTCCCGCCTGACCTTCTCCTTCACATAATCCCCTATCTCCTTCAACGTTCCCCCCGCCAATTTCTTCACCTTCACTTCACGAACATGAAGTCCCCTTCCGTCCCGAAGTATGTTCCCAGTTGGGGCATCAGCCCGTAGTCCGCCATCTTTCTTTTGAGGTAGACGCCGAGCTCGGACGCAGTTATTATCCCGTTGTCGTCAAGGTCAGCAAGCCCCTTCAGACCCTTCAAAAGCTCGTAGGTGAACGCACCGTGCCCCACATCCCCTCGCTCAGGCACGCTCTGCCCCTTTCCCCCTGCAGTTATCACCTGCGCCGCCCTGAACCTCGCCCAGAGCTTTAGCTGTCTCCTGGTAGCCTTTGAGAGTTTCCTCATCCCCCTGTCCGTCGCCAAACCCGAAAAACAGCAGTCCAGGATGAAAAGCCTGTGCTTCGCCTGTATCGCTTTGGCATACTCCTTCAGCCTGCTCATCGGTATAGCGCTCGCCATGTATCCCCCTGCATCCGACGGGTCCGAAAGGTTTACGTCCGCATCGCTCGGTATCAGGAAGCCCATCTCCCCCTCCGGCAACCTCACCGATTGCCCATGCCCGGCGAAGAAGAACAGAACTGCATCATTCTCCGAGACCACCCTCTTGTCTGCAAGTCTCGCAAGCTCCCTCTCTATCTCCCCCTTCGTCGCGTTAATCAGTAGCTTGACCTCAAATCCATACTCCTTCAGCAACTTCGCCATCGCCTCTGCGTCCGACACCGCATACCCAAGCTGTAATTTCGGCGGGAGATGTTCATACCTGTCCACGCCAACCACCAGTGCGTGCTTCCTCCTGTAAACTCCCGTCGGGTCAAACACCGCCTCATACCTTATCACCTTTATCCCCCTACCCTCCTTCACCCCGTTCGTCGCCACCACCTCTATCCTGTTCCACCCCTCCTTCAGGTAAAGCTCCCGCTCAATCCTGACCTCCCTCCCCGAAGGCACTACCGACACCCCTCTCCCCTTCACCTCCACACCGTTGAGGTATACCTTCACCTCCTTTATCTCCCTCTTTTCGTCCGTAATCACTGCGGAGAGTTTGACCGAACCCCTGTCCGTCCTCTCACCCTTCGGCTCAGTTATAATCACCAATGGCGGGCTGACCTCCTCGCTCGCCGGAATCTCCCCCGGTATCTCAGGCGGTATCCGCTCTTTGACGTCAAGCTCAACCTCCGCACTGCTTCCCTCAAAATCCTCCTGCTCCGCCTTCACCGTCAGCTTGAACCTCCCTGACCTTCCGAGATGGACCGATAGCGAACCTGCTACCTCACGTCCCGGCGGGATTCTCCCAAGCTCAGCCTCACCTTTCACCCGACGTATTCCCCTTTCAAGCCCGCTCAGGGAGAGCTTCACCCCCCTTGCCTCAAGCTCGCCCTCGTTTCTGACCCTCACCCTAAGCTCAACCCTTTCGCCCCTTTCCAGAATCCCGTTCCCGTTACCCCTTGAAAGCCCACTCCCGCCGTCAAAGACCGATGTCGTGATGCTCAAGACCGGCTTCACCAGCTCGCAATTCAGGGTGATCTCCTGGCTTGAACCGAACCCACGAGCGTCAAGATACCGAACGGAAATCGGGATGTAGCTCTCCCCGAACGTCCTGCTGACCGCCACCGCAAACCTCACCCTCGCCTCCCCGCCGGAGGGTATGTCTCCCGAGAAATCAGGCTGATGACGGATTTCCACTCCCGATGCGGAGGATTCCACGCTCACCCTGACTCCTTTCCCCTCTCCCTCGCCGATGTTCCTCAAGCTCCCGTGAACCTCTACGGTTTCGCCGTTTTGAATGACGCCGTCGCCGTTTCCGGATGAGAACCCGCTACCGTCGTCCACTATCTCAATCTCGGATAGCTGAAGGAGGGGCTTTTTAAACCTTCTGGTCTTGATTTTGATGAAAACTGGCATAGGGTCGTATTCGCTCCGTTCCTTCCCGCTTACGACCACGACCGCTTCTCCTGTGGGCAGGTTCACGTCCGCCTTCAGCCTCAGGCTCACCCGCTTGGTCTCGCCCGGCTTTATCCGTTTTATACTTTCGGGGGTTTGGACCTCAATCATCTTTGCGATGGAGGCTGGCTTCAGGCTAACGCTGAGGGAGAGACCGTAGGAGGGACCCTCGCCCGTGTTGGAGACGGAGACGGTGAGCCTGCCCGTTTCAAGTCCCTCAAGTATGTCGTCCCCTGAGACGTCCCTGAATGAGAGGGAAAGCTCAAGGAATGGGGGCTGTTTGGTGGGAGGGACGAATTCGCCCGGAGTCCACTCGTCGGTCGTCCCCGTCTTTGATGCCAGCCCGTAGGAGAGTGCGTTCTCCAAAAGCCCTGTCCCGAAACCGTCTCCGTGCCACCTCGCCCAAAGTATCTCCCCTGCCTCCTGCCCCCTCTCTCCTTTCACCTTCAAAAGATACAGCCAGCCATCCCAGCTTGCAACCGCTATCTCAGCCCGCCCGTCCCCGTCCACATCTCCTATCGCTGGGGAGCTATACACACCCCCACCCGTCCCGAACCTCCACTCCTCCCTCCCACTTCCTCCTGATACGCAGTAGAGGT
>JAGGXZ010000126.1 GCA_021162805.1 Candidatus Poribacteria bacterium | reverse complement strand
GTGATATTATCTCCAAGATGCTCTTGATCAGAGGCTGTATCTAGACCTTCCTAGCTATTTTGCCATATCGTGTCATTCACGAGGCCTTATAGGATCTGCTCTAATCCCTATTTATTGCACTCCCTAAGAGATCGGATGGCGGAAGATTGGATACTAGCACAGCTTGCCATTCATTTTCAGGATAGGCTAGAGGGGTATCTGTGGAATGGAAGAGAATTTACACAAAAACTTGACAGACCTAGAATGGTAGCTTGAGTCTCCTACAAATTTTTCATGCACCCTATTACACCTATCACACCGCAAACTGGAGTTATAGAGATCAAGCTATAAGAGATGGACATTCCCCTTCCGAAAGCTGGAGGCGGATAAAAAAGAGCAGGGCACCTGGACGGCTTCCTACCCCCCTGAGTTGCCCTGCTCCGGTCGGTCGGGCTGTGAAACGCGAGAGTCATTCCATTTATAGAGCAAACTGCGTGCCGAGATCGAATCGATCGGAAAACAAAGGGGACAATGGCGAAGGTGAATAAGATTTTATACTTTTCACCGCTTCCGGATGTATATAAAGCTTGACATGCGCTCACCAGGGTGATAAAATCCCCGCCCGGTATAAGGGGTGAAGCTTAGGGAGAGATCTGATTATTGAGGGATCTCGTAAACCAGGATACTACTACATGGAGGATGAAGGCTACATGCCGACTTTATACGTGAAAAACCGAGGCGTCATCTTCGACTGAACGGAATAGGCGTATCGGTAGCTATATGAATATTTTATAGTTCCTAAACCCGAATGTTGGACCGAGTATCGCCCAGATGCTGCCGAGGACATAATCGCCTAGTATCAGCCCTAAGAAGAAAGGCGATGCCCTTCTATGCATTTTCAGCCCGCCGAATCTGATCAGTATCAGCTTGATAAGCCAACTGACGAAAAAGGCGAACCAGAAGTAATCCATGGCGAAGCTTATCGCCAGAGCATATCCCGCCGGATGAAACGGCCACCAAACGAACCGCATGCGCATCGCCATAAGGATAAAGGTGAAGATCAGCCCTCCGAGCATATATGAGATTCTGGTTTTATCCGGATCAGAGGGGAACTGAAGCCATCTCTGAAGCCTGTTGAACGCCTCCCATCCCAACCAATCCTTAAAACCGATGGCTTTGGCATCTGCGCCCTCACGATATGTGACATCCAAATTAGCCCAGCATACGGAGATCAGGCTCACCATACTGGCTATCAGCAACGCTATGAGCAACCCCTTATTGCTCATCCGGGAACTTTCAGCCATCTTAAACGCCTCAAGCTGATTTGGCATCGGGTGGTTGCGGTAGCACCGGTTAAACCAGTAGTATAGCGAGATAACGGTCAAGCTCGAGGGAGGGGTGTTCTTCGTGCCGATTGTGGTGGCTATGATGTCCTGGGGCTGAACGAAGTAGATCTCATGAGGTGTCCCCAGCTCGGCGCGCACCCTGGTCATCGCTAACGCAAGAAGGAAATATATCAGGAGGAAGATCAATCCCACCCACACCGCCATTCCGGCCATGTATGAAAAAGCGAGTATGAACCCACCCGAGAGGATAAAGCCGAAAACCGCCCACCGATAGGGTATGGGTTCGTTTGAGTCATCCATATCCGCCGATAAACCTATAGCGCTCTTAATCGTCTCGATGAGATGTCTTCTCGTAGCCCATATCGCGACGAGCGCCAGAGCGATCCACGCCCCTGATGCCTGTTCGTTGAAATATGGGAACCCCTTCAGTCCTAAAGCTCTGCCGAAAACCTGCTCTATCATCCTGAACACGAAGAAAAACCAGCATGAAAACGATAGATCCAGGGGTAGGAAGAAGGCCAACCCTATTGCGAACGGATACATCGATATCCGTGTCCACCTCAGCACATCCCACGGCCTATCCGTGAACACATATCCTATCGTCGTCAGCTTGATGTACTTTATCCGAGGTATTGAAGGATAGATGTAGTTCAACCCGTTGATGATATCTATCACGGCCGCCAGGGCGAATCCCAACCACATAACGCGGCTTTTGAACAACGTTGAACCACCCTCGCGGGTCATGCCAAGCGGAAGCTGTATTATCGGATAAGCAAGCTTCTCCTGTTCCGTCCATCTCTTTCGGATGAGAACGTTGAGGCATAACATCATAAACACCAGAGCGAGGAAGAAAACGCCCCACATCGCCAACGGTTTGATCCATGGGAGTAGGTTTTTCGACGTATAGATGCTGGACTCCCCCATGTAGTATCCCTCCAGGACCGATCTATCCTTGACGGTCAGCCATGAAGGGATATATCTGAGGAAGAGCTGCTTCCATTCGTTCTCAGGGGTGGCGAACCAGAAGGGATGGGCTATCTGTCCGAACAGGTTCTGAAAGGTATCATGACCCGCGAAAGTCATGGATATCACCAGCATTATGTAGATAACGAGCAATTCCACCTGGTTAAGGGATGCACGGGGGATAAATCGCTTAAGGACGAAGTTAAAACAAGTGACGAGGAAGAGAATGAAGACGGGTTCGATAAAGAGAGGAAGACAGGAACCGTCCAGGGAATAATACTTTACCTCAACGGTGGTCACCCAGTAGACGTTGATCGGTATGAGTAGCGCTCCGATCAGCAGCGATCGAGAGGTAACCCTGAGGCGATCCTCTCGTTTGTTGTGTTTCCCCTCCATAATCTATCTGATTCTCCCTGAAAGTGTTCACAACCGCTGGACGCGCCGAATTTCTGATATTCTAACAGACCTCTTCCACCTGATGCAAGCATAAGCTGACTTGCCCATAGTTGAGTTTCTCCCTCGGGATGGGAAGGTGGGGATATGATAGATCCTTCGCAGATTAGCAGATTATCCCGACTTGACACAGATGCGATCAAGGGTTAAAATTGGGACTGAATGATCTGAAGAACGGAGGATAGGGTGATCAAAGTCGCCGTTGCGCAGATATTCTGTATAGATGGCGATAAAGAGGGGAACTTCGTCAGGATCGAGCATGCCCTCTCAAAGGCCGGGCGAGTTGATATAGCCTGTTTTCCGGAGACGTGCCTCCTGGGATGGGTTAATCCCGATGCCCATCGATTGGCAGATCCGATCCCGGGTGACAGCACCGATAGGCTCTGTGATCTGGCGAAGAGATACGATGTGATGTTATGCGTTGGGCTGGCTGAGAAGGATGGAGATCGGAACGGACCTCGTCGGCATGATAACACATGGTCCGTGGACGGGATATATATACGGCTGCCAAAGCGTCGTGGCCGATTCAAAAGGGAAGATACTGGCCGTCGGAGCCGATAGGGACTCCGATGTCGTCATAGTGGAGGTTGAGTTAAAATGACCAGGATATTTCTGGCGTCAGCGTTAATCGCCGCCGTGTTTATCCTCGGCGGTTGTGCCGCAATAAAAGATATGATGAACACCGTCGCTGCTGGACAGCAGTGGAGCGAAAATTACGCCCGCCTCCCCGGTGTGGAGGCCACCGATCCGAAGATGGTCGATGGCGATCTGAGAACCTCGGGTGAAACCGTGGCCGAGAGCTTCTATCCCAAGGCGGTCGTTAAGCTGCCGGAGCCCAAAGTGATCCACAAGATCGTGATCTACAGCCCAAACCTTCAGACCTTCTCGATCTGGGCCGATAGAGGCAACGGATGGGAGCAGATCAAGGAGATCAAAAGCGTTAAGGGAAACCCTATCGTCGTCATGACCTCCGTGCGTACCGATAAGATCATGATCTCGGTGAGCGCCCTCAAGAGTGGAAGGTTGGAGAGAAAGATGGTCAGAAGGAGAAGAGGGATAAAGGGAGAGCAAGCGATAATCCAGGAGATAGAGCTTTACGGCTTCACATCACCTGAGGAGTCGAAAGCTGTAGCTGCTCAGAAGGAGGAGAAAAAGGTCAAGGAAGAGCTTAAAGACCTCCTCGAGCCGGCAAAATAAGCTCTCATGGCAGCCAAAATTCCGCCTGCTGGGTCTCGGCTGCTTTTAAAAGGCGGATGACAAATAGCCCAGCCCAATCCGTTAACGGATTGGTCGACATGGTGCTTTGAAGATGAGACCTTTAAGCGTCGTTTTGACATCAGCTATCGCCCTTGTGATGTCGATTCTCATGATGGGATGTCTGGCTCAGACACAGTGGAGCCAAAACCTCGCACCGCTCGGAAGGGCCACCGATCCCGCTTTCAACGATGAGAACATCTACACGGAAGGCGAGACAGCCCCGATGCAAGAGGTGCTTGACGCCGCGAAGATGGCAGAGCTGGATAAATACACCCAGGCCACGATAGAGTGGAGGAAACCGCAGGAGATAAGTAAAGTGGTGATCAAGGCATCCAAGCCCATCGTTCAGTTCGACGTCGAGATCTACACCGACAAAGGGTGGAAGAAGATCAAACACGTCGATTACAACAGACGCCAGATATGCACGGTTACCTTCCCGACCGTTAAAACGACCAAGCTCAGGATCAGAATCCCGAGGGCATATCGGGTTAGGGGTAAAGAATCCGAGACGATAAACCTCGCCAGAGGCACGAGGGCACATCAGAGGGGAGGAGGCGCTGAGCCGAGACAGGGCATAAGGAAAATCGCCGAGATAGAGGTCTATAAGAAGATAGAAACACCGCCGAAGGAAAAATCCAAAAAGTAAACTTGCTCGTATCGCCTCTGCCCTTCTAGGGATAGGTGTTGTTATGCTTAGGGGAGATAGATGTGTCTCTCACCGGAACATAAAGCTTTAATACATCTCAGCTTGATACCGGGTATAGGGAATGCCGTGATCAGAAGGCTGAAGGAGAACTTCGGCTCAGTTCAGGCAGGTCTTGAGGCGTCTGAGGGGGAGCTTAAAGGGGTGCTCCCCCCTCGCATATACGGTAAACTGCTGAGAGGACGGTCATCCAAACCGATCCTCAGGCGTCTTGAGAGGGAGATCGAGTTGATAGGTGAAATGAAATGCCGAACGGTCGCCTTCGGCGAGGAGGGGTATCCCTCAAACTTGGTCCACATTTACGATCCACCACCTATACTCTTCATCAAGGGCGAGCTGAATCCTGATGATAAATTTGCCGTATCAGTTGTAGGAACCAGAAGGGCAACTACCTACGGCAGAGATGTCTGCTCCAAACTGACGAGGGAAATCGTCCAACAGGGGTTTACAGTCGTCAGCGGCATGGCCAGGGGTATAGATACCGTAGCACATCGCTCGGCCCTGGAGAGTGGAGGTCGAACGATAGCCGTGCTTGGCAGCGGCCTTTCGAACATCTATCCCAGAGAGAACACAAAACTGGCGGAGGAGATAAGTCGAAACGGAGCTCTGATATCCGAATTTCCCATGACTACTCCCCCCGTGGACGTTAATTTTCCGAGGCGAAACAGAATCATAAGCGGGCTGTCTCTGGCGACGATAGTGGTCGAGGCGGATGAGAGAAGCGGTGCTCTGATCACAGCCGACTTCGCACTTGAGCAGGGACGTGAGGTGCTGGCGGTGCCGGGAAGCATATTCTCCCGTTGCTCTAGGGGAACCCATAGGCTGATCAAAGAGGGAGCAGCTCTGATGGAAAGCGTGGACGATCTCCTGAACGCCCTTAACATACCAAGAGCGGAGAAGCCCGAACGGGAAGTTCCAGCACAGGAGAAGATCCCCGTCGATTTGGAAGATGAGGAGAAAATGGTTTTAGATGTTATCCCGTTCACCCCCATACATATAGATGAGATCTCCACCAGCGTGAATATGCCACCTAATAAGGTCTCCAGCATACTGCTGATGCTTGAGCTAAAGGGGCTGGTCGGCCAGCAGCCCGGAAAGATGTTCGTCAGAAGAAGCCTTAGGAGGGGATAACGGATGCAGGAGATAGATTTCGAGAGGAGAATAGATGAGCTCGAGAGATACATCCTCGAGTTGAAGGAGTTCGCCCGACGGAACGATCTGGACCTTTCAAAGAGCATCGACCAGCTCGAGAGGGATTTGCTTCGGATTAAAAAACGTGTTTTCGGCAGTCTCACCCGATGGCAGAAGGTCTATCTCTCCAGAAAGATGGAACGACCGCAATCCACGGATTACATCGATCGATTGATATCGGATAGAATAGAGCTGCAGAACGACCGATTCTTCGGAGACGACAAGGCGATCGTAGGCGGGCTGGGGCGGTTTGGGAAATACCCGATCGTATATCTGGGACAGGTGAGGGGAAAAACCACCGAGGAGAGGATTTTGACCAACTTCGGATATATGCATCCGGATGGATATCGCAAGGCTCTGAGGCTGATGAAGCTGGCTGAGAAGTTCCGTAGACCGGTGATAAGCTTTGTGGATACGCCCGGCGCTCATCCAGGTGCAAGGGCCGAAGAGAGAGGTCAGGCAATGGCCATCGCCGAAAACCTCTATCATATGTCTCAGCTCAGAACCCCGTTTATCGCCGTCGTGATAGGTCAGGGCGGCAGCGGCGGAGCTCTGGGGATCGCTATGGCGGATAGGGTGTTGATGATGGAATATGCTATCTACTGCGTCTGTCCCCCCGAGGCCTGCAGCGGGATCATATGGAAGGATCAGGGCGAACACGCCCCCGAAGCGGCTGAAGGGCTGAAGTTAACGGCGGACGACCTATATGAATTTGGGATCGTGGATGAGGTGATCCGCGAACCCCTGGGGGGAGCGCATAGAAACCCTGACCTCGCGATAAGACGCGTTGGCAGGGCCATCAAAAGGCATCTTGAGGATCTACTTCAGTACGATGTTGATGAGCTCATGAAGATGAGATATAAAAAATATAGATCGATAGGCATCTTTAAGGAAGGGGATCAAACGTGATTTAGCATCTGGGAGAGGCGATATGAGTTGGCATGGCATATGGCAAGAGCCAATGCATCGGCGGCGTCATCTGGAGCGGGAACTTCCCTTAGGCCGAGCAGGACCTTAACCATCTGCTGGATTTGATTTTTACTTGCCCTGCCGTATCCGACTACGGCCTGCTTAACCTGAAGGGGTGTATAGGAGTCAACCGGCACACCTTCCATCTCCGCCGCCAACATCGTTACCCCTCGCGCCATGCCGACGGCAAAGGCCGTGTTGACGTTACGGTTGAAGAACAGCTCTTCCACGACGAGGACATCGGGACGATACTCCCTGATAACTCTGCTCAGGGCATCATATATCCTTTTCAGTCTTTGCGGCGTGGGAAGATCGGGATCGGTTCTTATCCCCCCGTAGTGGAGGCTTTTTAAGGTGTTATTCTGAAAGCTTATCACGCCGTATCCGGTCACCTTCAGTCCCGGATCGACCCCCATGATGATCATTTACATCACGCGGCCTCAGCCGCTTCCAGCAACTCATCCGGCATCTCGAAGTTCGAGTAGACCTTCTGGACGTCATCGTTATCCTCAAGGGCGTCGAGCAATTTGATGAGCCGCTCGGCCTCCTTGCCCTGTACCTGGACGGTGGTTTTCGGCACCATCGTCAGCTCGGCCCTGCTTATCTTGAACTCCGCCTTTTCAATCGCCCTTCTAACCTGCTCGAAATCCTCCGGGTTGGTATAGACCTCAAAGGTTGTGTCCTCCTCGATGACATCTTCGGCTCCCGCATCGACGGCAACCATGAAGAGTTCTTCCTCGTCCGTTCCCTCCTTGTCCACGACTATCAATCCCTTTCGATCGAAGATCCATGAGACGCAGCCCTTCTCGCCGAGGCTCCCGCCATTTCTGGAGAGAATGTGTCGGATATCGGCTGTCGTTCGGTTTCGGTTATCCGTGACCGCTTCGATCAACAGTGCGACACCTCCCGGACCATATCCCTCATAGGAGACCTCTTCGAGGGAAGTGCCGCCTTCCAATTCACCCGTTCCGCGCTTTATGGCCCTCTCTATGTTATCCCAGGGCATGTTATTGGCTCTGGCGTTGGCGATAGCCGTTCTAAGCCTGGGATTAGCCTCGGGGTCTCCGCCGCCCTGGCGGGCCGCGACGGTTATCTCCCTTATCAACTTCGTGAAGAGCTTACCTCTTCTGGCATCCATCGCTGCCTTCTTATGTTTTATCTGAGCCCATTTCGAATGGCCAGCCATATACGTCAACCTCCATTTCTTTCGGCGGTTGTCGAGGTTCATCCGTATCGCTATGATATAAGATTTTAACACAACCCCGATTAACTTTCAACCGCTCCATGGGCCCTTGGGCTCTACTTTAATATCTTAGGAGTGATGAAGACCATAAGATCTGTCTTATGCCTCGTGCTCTCTTTTGAGCTGAAGATCCACCCGAAGAGGGGAAGCTTGCCGATAACGGGAACATGGGAGCTGTTCTCGCTCCTTTCCTCTTTCATCAATCCGCCTATCACAAGGGTCTCACCATCCTTCACGGCGACTCTCGTATGGGCTACACGTGAGGAGATAACAGGCGGCGTAGTACCGGTAATGGTTCCTTTGATCGAATCTATGCGCGGGTTAACCTCGAGGATAACGTAACCGTCATCGCTTATGTGAGGGATAACGGTCAAGTTTATCCCAACGTCCAAATACTCATAGCTTGTCGTCGTAAACCTTTCAGATGCGTATACAGTGGTTATAGGGATCCTGTCCGAGACGATGATCTGTGCTAGCTCATTGTTCAGCGTGGTCGTCCTAGGGGTGGCCAGTATCCTGGCCTTGCCCTCCGTCTCCAACACCTGTATCATCCCCATGATCTGATCCAACAGCTTTGTTGATATCATCCCTAACTGTACGCCCGATGAGAGAGACACTTTGGAAGGGGAAAACTTGACCAACGACTTGCTTTCGGGATGATATGCCTGCCATTGTATTCCCAGTTCGTCGGTCTTATCGAGAGATATCTCCACGATCCTTGCCTCTATCAAGACCTGTTGAGGTTTGACGTCAAGCTTACGAATAACCTCCCTTACCTTATCGATGACCTGGGGAGTGTCGGTTACGATCAGCGTATCCGACCATTTCATTCGTTCGCCGGTTTCAGCCTTTGTACCTGTCGTCGAACTCACCCCGGTTCTGACGTATCTTATCCCTCCTCGGCTTTCCCTCTCAAGCGGCGTTATCATGGAACGTTGAGGGTAAAACGCCTGAACCTTACCCTCTGACGAGAGCACGTCCTTAATCGTATCGATCAGTGAAGCGGCGTCGACGTACTTCAATCTGAAGACCTCTGTCGTCAGCCTTTCTGACTCCGGTTTCTCCGGGGCGGGAGCCATGTTGTCTATACGTCTTATCAGTTCCTCAACTGCGCTCATCACCTCCGGTTTATCTAACACGGCTATAGAGTTGGTGGCCTCATCGGCTACGACCTTGCCGGATTCGGATAGAAACCCTGATACGACTTGGACCATCCCTTTGGCTGAGGCGTTAGAAAGCTTGAAAAGTTTCAACACCTTGTTCTCCGGAGCGACATCTAGCTTTTCGATAAGCCCTTTTAACCTTTCGATCTCGTCAGGAGAACCTGACAGAAGAATGGAGTTGGTGTTCGGGTCGGCCTGGATCCGATCGGGCGAGCTCGCCAAAGGCGACAGGATGGTTTTAAGCGCCGACGCGTCAGCGTGTTTCAATTTGATCAGTTCGGGTTTCACCGTTTTAGTCGGCCTGATATATCCTTCGCCCCGTTCGAAGAAATATCCCGCGCTCGCGAGAACTTCCTTTATCGCTTCAAGCGGTGTGACCTTCTTAAGTATAACGCTGACTTTCCCCTGAACCGATTCGTCCATTATGACATTCACCCCCGCCTGTTTGGCAAGCGCTCTCAGCAGATCCCTCAGATCGACATCCCGGACGTCCATCGATATGAGGTTTTCCGGTTTAGGCTGGGGCGGTTTTCCCCTGGGAGGTTGTGAGACAACCGATGGCTTTGCAGGCTTAGCGGGAGAAGCAGACTCAGTCGGTTTGACCTTGTGAATGGCCGGAAACAGATCCAGTTTGACATACCCGCCCTTCCTTTCCACGCGATAATCGGTCGGCCGGAGAAGGGTCAAAGAGAGCTTTACGCTCGATGGCCCATATCCGCTCATCTGAACGGAGCTTATTAGATTTGAGCCGGCTATCGGCAGGTTTAAATCCGGTCCAGTTACCCCTTTCAAATCGAAATCGATTCTCCCCGTCGACTGAATCGCCTTTACCTGAACCGATCGAGCTTGCTCCACCTGGATGAAGATCGTAACACCGTTGGGGCTTATGGAATACTCCAGATTTCTGATGACTTGAATCGCCAGGGCTGATATCGAGGAAACAAAGATCATCAACGAGATAGCAATTGCCTTTTTCATCTTCCCCTCACCTGCTGAATCGGGATCTCACGCATCTTCAAGTTGATCCTTTCGCCCTTATAGTTTAAAGTGACCTTATCCTCCTCTATCTTCACCACCTGAATATCACCAACGGATCTCCCTTCGGTTAGAATCACCGTCGATCCGTTGAGATCGAGAATGGCCATTTTGGGGGTACCTAGGAGAATACCCTTTAGCTCAATCTTCGGTGGTGATATCTTCTTATTCCTCCTCTCCTCAGGCATCGCATGGAAAAACCCCGATCTATTGCCGTCACTTGTCCGCGTCGAACGAGCTGAGGTGGATGTTGGAGGTTCCGAAGATGTCCTTGCCGGTGTCCAGCCCTTCGGAACCTCAGATAGCGGCTCAAACGGATTATCCCTGCCTAGAAGCGCCTTGGAGATCCCCTCGACCTTTGGCAATCCCTTCGAGCCGCCCCCACCATCTGAGGGAATCCTCTGACCTTCGGTCAGATTCAGCCTTTTTTGGACGGTGGAGATCACACTCGTTCCCAACCGCTCTTGTATCTTCCTAACGGCCTTCTCAGGGGGTAACACCCATTTGACGAGGACGGCGGACACGAGGACGGAGATAGAGAAAACTATCAGGGCGATCATCCTTAGACTCAACTTCATCCTTTCCCCTCCACCTCCTGTTTAACCCAATATAGTGATACGACCATGCTTAATTCGACCTGCTTTTTCAAATCGGGTGGCCGAGTAATGTTCATCTGGTCTATTATGATCGCCTTTGGATCGGATTCGATCTGCGAGACCAGATCCAGCAGCTTATCATATCTCCCTCTCACGGTGATCTGAAGCCTCTGTCTTCCCAGATCCTTCGAGGTTTCCCCTTTCTTTATCCTCTTCCTGCTTGCCTCAATCCTCCGATAGGGTTGTATACCGACCAGATCCACCCCGATGCTCCTGGCAAGGCTGGAGAAAGTTTTGACGAAGTTCTCCAGCTCCGCCGCTGTGAAAAACCGTCTCTTAACTGACAGATACTCATCGCGAGCTCTGAGGTACTCCTTTTCGACCTGTGGGAACAGGCTCGCCTTTTCCCTCTTGACCTCATAAAGCTTGATCTGGGAGTTCAAATTGGTCATAGCGCCCTTCAAAGTGATCAACCTGGGTTTGAGGATAAGGAGATATATAAGCAAGACCTCCACCAGGAGGAGAGCGATCGTTACAAGCTTTCTTTCACTTCCGGTCATGCCTATCATCAGCCTCATCTACCTCTCCTTTTCAGCTTCAGCTCCATGTGGAAGCTAACGAGGGATGATTCCCTCTGCACCGATATGTTCACTTGTCCCTCGGAGGAGAGCAACCTCAGCATGTCGGCGAACAGAAAAACGGAATCCTCTGAAAAGGAGTACCCGTCCAGCGATATCTTACCATCCTCGTCACAGCTGATCTTCTCAAGCCATGAGTCCTTGGGTATAACCGAACGTATGTAGTTGAGCAGCTCATGTTGGCTTGATATCTTTAAACTCTTCAACATTTTCCTGTATCGGGCGGTTCTGTCGCGAAACTTACCAGTTTTTCTCTGCAATTCGATCACCTTCTTGAGCGACTGTTCGTCGAGCTGAGACATCTTCTGCTGGAGGATTGTTTTCTCCTTGAGAACGGAATTCACCTTCATATCCAGAGCGCCGCCGATTCCTAAACCCAAGATCAGTATGCCAACCATGAGAACGCCGATCTCCGTGATCTGTCTTTTGAGATGCGCTCTCGTCAGAATCGAGCGGGGCATGAGGTTAAGCTCGGCGACATCAGGGCCAAGTCCGGCCCCTCTCAAAGCTGACCCTATGGCAACGGAGCATGAGAGCACATGGCTCTCAGCCACTTCGGTGGGACATTCCACCTCATCTATGTTGGCGAATGGATTTACCTTTACCATCTGCTCTTCGGTTCGGTCTCTTAGATCCTTCAGTACCTTCTCATAATCCGATGAATCCAAGGCAAGGAAAAGATTTGAGACCTCCTCATCGGGGTAGTCATTTCTGTAGAAATTGCAACACAAGGTAAGCTCATAGGCAAGCTCATCCACCCCTTCGGATATATCTCTGGCACCTATCTCGATCGTATGAGCGAAGCTAGGGAAGCCGTGGTAAAAGGCTATAGCCGTCGTGATCTCCGTGTCAACTGCCACGGCGATGTTAAAAGGCGAATCGGGTTTTAGAAGATCGGCTGATACGAATGATCTGGCCATCGCTAGGGGCAAAACGTCAACAAATCCTGTTCTCAATCCGGCTTCCCTCAGGAGGGAAAGATACTGCAGCACGTTTTCCGCCGTGGTTGCGGCAAACAGGACATCGAAGGTACTGAAAGCTCCCTGCGCGCTTTCGGGAATAATTTTCCAATCGAGAACAGGCTCCGCGCCTGATATAACGGCATATCCCTCCACTTCGGTTCTAAGGGCCTCATATACTTCGCTATCTGACATCCTGGGCAGGGTCATGGATCTTATGATCAGATTTACCGCCGGCATAGCCAGTCCTATTCTTTTGCTCTCAATCCTCTCCTTCTCCCATATCCTTCTCAAGCTTTTAGCGATCGATTCGGCATCCGTGACAATGCCGCGGTCTATGGAATCGGGGGGTGTTTCGGCGATGGTGAGTTTCTGAAGCACTGCTCTGCCAGATCTGTTTTCAACTTGGGCAACCGATATGGATTTCGCCCCTATGTAAAGCCCTATCCCCTTGCCGGACATCATTCAACCTTCAGCGTAACCTTGACGGTTTTGTTCGTCTCACCTACTTTGCCGACCGAGGTTACCTCTATAAGGGAACTATCGAGATGTGAGATGGTAACGGTGAAGCTTCCATCGGAACCCGGGGGAAACGAGACACCTTCAAATCCATCGCTCCAGTTGACGTCATTTTTAAGCTCTTTTATGGCCGTTTCCGCTCCTGCCTCGGCGATATAATATGCCCTTAGCTCCTCCTGAAGGTTTCTGGCCACCTTCAGATCGGTGGTCGTTAAATCAAGCATCGAGACCACCATGGTGGAAACGACCACCGCCACGAAGAGTGCAAGCACTAGAGCAACGCCTCTTTCATTCCTCACTCCATGATAGGATATGGAGTTTCGCCTCTCCAGCGTTTGGTATCTGATACTCTCCATTGAAGATCACCATGCTTGAACCCGACACTTCGGCCCCGTTCCCTATCAGAGCGCCTTCTATCTTAACGCTCCCCGACAGATCAACACCCTGTAATCCAACCACAAGTCCCTTGTAATTTCCGCTGCCGGAGAGTTCGATCTCCCCGGCCGACAACAGGAGGTATCCCTCCTGAGTCGCCGTGGAGAGGTTAACCGCTCCGGACACCTTTATGTCTCCCGTTGAAATTATGGTGGTTTGTCCATGTGCCGTTCCGGAGATATATACCTCCGTCATGACGAAATAAACTCCATCACACTCCTTGTTCCCACTTATCCTCCATTTCCCTCCGCTGAACTTCCATGGGCCGAAGCTTTTGTTCCCAACGATATGACCTTTATCGTCGTAGACTTTGCCGTTTAGGCCGAGCACATATTGCACCGAATCCAACAGCGACCATGGATCTATCAGGGGGATCTCTATTAGGCCGGCAAAGCTCTGTATTTCACCTCCGACGGTTGGATTACCGATCAAAATGCATAAGCCAGAGCTTATCACATCCCCGCTGACGTTTACGTTTCCTTTCAAGACAATATTTCCGATCGCCCTTATGGAACCGTTTGATCCCCCCACTTTTGAGCTGCCGGTCATCTCTATCCCCCCGATTCCAGCCGTGATAGCATATATAGGGAAAGGTGAGGGAGAATCGGTCTGCACCTCATCACCAGCGGGTCGGTAGACCTTCGAGGAGAACTCATTGCCTTCTACTGAGAAAGAGATCTTAACCAATCGGACAAGCGATGGCTGATCTGTGGGTTCCCCCGATTGATCGTAATATTCCATCTGAATCCAATCCAGCGGTCCTGTCAGCTTAGACCACTCTGATCCGTTTAATGAATACCCCAGATAAGGTTTGCCGCTGAAGTAAAAGAGACCGTAACTTATAGAGTCGCCATTTTTATCCCTCAACGATATGCTCTCCGAGGATATACCGATTATCTCTTCAGCGTTCCTTATGTCCTTCAAAATCTTCTGGAGTGTTAACCTGGAATCTTGGATTATGCTCATGGATTCATCGGTCGAACTCCATATCCGAAATCCTACGCCTAGGTTCGGCACTATCACGGCGACGATCATGCCCAGCAGAGTCGCCACAAGCAGGACTTCAAGT
>JAGGXZ010000125.1 GCA_021162805.1 Candidatus Poribacteria bacterium | reverse complement strand
TTGATATTCTCTTCTATTTGAGATATCCTATCCATGGGGTCACCTCTTCTTTTGGATTTGCTCTTACTTTAACAGAGATGACCCCTTTTGTAAAGCCAATGGGGCGAAAAATCTTTCGCCCCTACCTACACTCGAGGGAAATATGGGCGTAAACCTCTCAAAATCAGGAGATGGCATTCCCTCTCCTCCTGTAATACTCGATCGTTTTGAGGAGCCCTTCCTTCAAAGGAGTTTGCGGCTTCCAGCCGAAATCACGGTATATCTTGTCGTTGGTGATGGCGATCCTATAGACCTCTCCCAATCTCCTCTCGCCGTAGATGGGCTCCAGGTCCACCCCGACCGCTTCCTTTAAAAGCTTGAAGAGCTCGTTGACGCTCGTCTCCACCCCCGTTCCCACGTTGTAGATCTCGCCGTCCCCCTTATCTATCGCCAGCAGATTGGCCGTCACCACATCTCCGACGTAGACGTAATCCCTCGTCTGTGTCCCATCTCCGAAGATGGTGGGACGCTCATTTCGGAGCATCTTCTCCGTGAAGATGGCCACCACCCCCGCCTCACCGTGCGGGTCCTGTCTGGGTCCGTAGATGTTGGAATATCTCAGGATCGTGTATCTTAGTCCGTAATTAACGCCGTAGAAATAGAGATAATGCTCAACCGTATGTTTGGTAACCCCATACGGCGATAGGGGATTCACGGGATGATCCTCGTCAACCGGAAGGTATAGCGGTTCGCCATAGACCGCCCCTCCCGTTGAGGCATATATAACCTTTTTGACCTCATATCTCCGACACAGCTCCAGCAGATTGACCGATCCGAGGACGTTGACCTTCGCGTCATACATCGGATCATCGACCGATTTGCGGACGTTCATCTGGGCTGCGTGATGGTTGACGTAATCGGGCCTCTCCCTCTCGAAAACCTCCTCCAGATCCGGCGAGGTGATGTCCACCCTATAGAACCTCGCTTTTGGATTTACGTTTCCCCTCTTGCCGGTTATGAGGTTATCCACCACGACCACCTCGTACCCGGCCTCGATCAATCCGTCGACGACGTTCGATCCTATAAACCCGGCGCCTCCTGTGACCAGGAACTTCATTTTCTGTAATACCTCCTCGTCTCCTCGACCGCCTCGAAGAAGGCGATCACGTTCTCCCCCGGGACATCCGGCTCCAACACGTGAGTGGGAGCCAAAACCAGACCTCCCCCCTTGCCGACCGTCCTAACTCTTTCGTGGACGACCCTCTTCACCTCCTCGGGCGTGCCGAAGGGCATCGTAGTCTGCGTTCCGATCGTTCCCCAAAACGTCAGCTTATCCCCATAGAGTCTCTTCAATTTGACCGGATCCATACACTCTGGTTGAACGGGGTTCAGGATATCCACGCCTACCTCGATGAGATCGGGGATTATATCCTCGATGTTGCCGTCGGAGTGATAGTAGATATGGACTTTAGGGTTGATCTCCTTGCCCGCCTGAATGACCTTCGCCAGCCTGGGTTTGAGCCATCTCCGCCGCATCTGAGGGCTCATCATCAATCTGTCCTGCATCCCCACATCATCCCCTGTGAGGAGCATATCCACGCCCGCCTCGGCATATCTTCTGGCCATGACGTATTCATTGACCGAAGCGTTGGGAAGCGGCGGCTCATCGAAGTAAACGGAGAAATCCGGGATTCTTTTAGGCCTTTTAAAACCGACGCCTCTGATCTCTATCTTGAAATATTCGTAAGGATCGCTCGCCCCCGTCCTCTCGCGGAAGACCTTATAGAGATGGGGCGTAAACCCTGCCGTTTTCGGCACCTGATTGGGCTGTTCATGGGCGAGGGCGGTCAAAACCCTCTCCCTCGGCGTCATCTCTCCCATCTCTTCACCTCCGTTAAAATTATATCCGAACGGACGGTTGAAAGTCGAGGTCGGAAAATCGTATAATGATCTCGATCGTCGATCGGGGAGATATTCCAATGGATATAAGGGAGATCCTTCTGGACGGCGTTAAATCGGGCGTATTCCCGGGAGCAGTTGCCGCTTTGGTAAACGGTGATCAGGTGAGGATATACGCTGTGGGCAACCGATCGATTCTGCCCCGATATGAACGGATGGAGGAGGACACGATATTCGACCTCGCTTCGCTCACCAAGGTTATAGCCACGGCCACGCTCCTGATGGTTATGGTCCAGGAGGGGGAGATCTCGCTGGAGGAGGAAGCTCACGGGGTGTTATCGGATTTCGGACACAGGGAAGTCAGCATCATGCACCTGGCCGTCCACACGTCCGGGTTGCCCGCCTGGAGGCCACTTTACAGCGAACTGCAGGATCCCGACGATGTGGTTAGATATCTCGGCTCCATTCCGCTCCGGTATCGACCGGGATCGAAGGTGGTCTATAGCTGTCTCGGATACATACTTCTCGGAAAGGTGCTGGAAAAGATCGGCGGAGATGGACTCGATCGATTGGCACACGAGGTGATCTTTAAAAGACTGGATATGCGGGATACCCTCTTTAACCCACCTCCTGAGTTGCGATCCAGATGCGCGCCCACCGAGTCGGCGGAAAGCCTGAGAAAGCGACGTCCGGGATATCGCAGGCCGTCGCAGCCAGATGTGGAGGATTGGGTCATCAGAGGGGAGGTACATGACGAAAACGCCCTCTTTCTCGGAGGAGTATCGGGCAACGCCGGCCTCTTTTCGACGGCGAAGGATCTGGCGAAGTTCTGCATAGGGATCTTCGAGGGTGATCTGCTGTCGGAGGAATCGCTTCATGTGTACTCAAAATGCCACACATCAGGGTTGAACGAGTCGAGAGGAATTGGATGGATCCTGTTGGATGATGGCTCACTATACCATACGGGATTCACAGGGACATCCATAAGGATCGATCTCAGAAGGAAGATGGCAGGGATATTGCTTACCAATAGAGTGCACCCCGACGCCATGAAGGAGGGGATCACCGAGGTAAGGGAGAGATTCTATCGGGAGGTGTTCGGATGAAGGGGAGATGGGCTTTGAAGGTGACCTTATCGGTCATAGCTCTTGTGATGTGTTCCCTCACGTGGGCCCTCGATTACTATCCGGTAAAACTCGGCATGAGATGGAGATACGAGGTTCAGGAGAAGGGTGGGAGTTACGTCCAGATCGTCACGATACCCCGAAGCGACAGGATAGACGGCAAACGGGTTTTCATCCAGGAAGTCAGAAAGGCCGAGAACGGCAGCAGGATAGTCGAAAAGGCATGGCTGCTTCCGGAGAGAGAGGGAGTCAAACTGGTGAAAAGCTCATCATATGATGTGGAAAGCTCAACCGTCACACCGTTGAAACCGCTTACAATAATCAAAGAGCCGCTTAAGGTCGGGGACAGATGGGACGAAAGGACAAATGGCAAGGTTAGGATAACCGGATTGATCCCTCAGATCGGAAGATACACGATCGATATAGACGTCCTTTGGATAAGCTCCTTTAAGGCTGAAAAGGAAGAGGCGATCCCCGACGCTAGAGGCGGTAGGATTTACAAATGTATCAAGCTTATCGAGGGGACGAAACTAACTGTCGAGGGGATCAGAATCGACGCATCCAACGAGAACGTTAAAAGCTTTATACTTCAGAACACCTCTCTGAGGAAAGGGAATGTGCTGAAATATCAAACGGTGAAATGGCTGGCCCCGGGGGTCGGACCAGTCAAGGTGTCGGAAACCTTCATATTCCCCGGCCAACCTGTGAGGAGAAGGGTCAAAAAGCTTATAGATTTTCATCGCCCTTAATGATATATATCGGCCAATTGTCCGCCGCTCAACCGTCATTTAAATGACGATAAATGACGACAAATGACAATAAATGACCTATACCGGGAGGCGGACGTTAGCTTTAAAAATCTCTGCTGCACTCAGCGATAATATGAGCGATGAAATTCTGAGGACAGAACTTCTCAAAAATTGGAGGAGACAGTAGATAGAGTGAGAGATATCATGCGGCCTGAGAGGGAAATTCGCGAAACAAAGAGATAAGGCTCAAGAAATGGCATGAGGATAGCCTCTGCTTGCCATCTCACTGGTCGATGCGGCCACCCTTGTCATAGCCACTCCGGCTGTTCTCGTGGGCCCTCATCCCCTAGCTGTCTACGCCGCTTATCTGGTCAACGCCTTGAGACCAAAGCTCAAATTCGCCTCCGCCATTATCTCCTACGGATGGGGAAGCAAGGCGCTTGAGGGGATGAAGGGGATGCTGGGCAACCTGAAGGTTGAGTTCCTAGAGCCGGTCGTGGTGAGAGGATATCCAAAAGAGGAGGACTTCAAATCGCTTGAGAGACTGGCGGGGGAGATAGCAGAGAAACACAGGGGGTTGACCTTCCCCCGATAAAAGGGTTAAAATTTCCCCGTCATCAATCCTCATAGATAATCGAGGTGTTGGTTATGGAGGATCGCGAGGGGCTTTCACAGCTCGGCATAAGCGCGGAGGATGCGGAGCGGATATCCCTCTCCATGCAGGAGGGCAAGGGAGCGGAGAAACCGGTTACGATTATATTCGCTAAGATCGGGGGGTTTAAGAGGGAAACGGGCTCTCACGACGAGCTCGAGGAGATAGCGCTTCGCAAAAGCCAACTGGATAATGAGCTCGACTCCATAGTCTCCAAATACGGCGGGGTGGTGGATAAGGTCATCAGAGAGTTCTTCATGGCGACCTTTGGCACTAAGGTGCAACATTCCGACGATCCCGCAAGGGCCATTCTCGCCGCTATGGAGATAGTCGAGACCGTCAAGAGATTTGGGGTCGAGGCGCATATCGGGATAAATTCAGGCAGGGCATGGGTCGGCACCATAGGGACGGAACTGGACACCGATAACACCGTGATAGGAGATACGGTCAACCTCGCCGCCAGATTGAAGGATCAAGCACAAAACAATCAGATCATCGTCAGTCCTTATACATATGAGAAATCCAAGGAGTATTTCATCTTCAATCCCCTTCCGCCCGTGAGGGTCAAGGGAATATCCGAGCCCGTGCCGATATATGAGGTGGTGGATAAGACGAAGGAGGCCGAGCTGATCGAGGTATTGGCCGAGGACGAGAATGAGAGGCTGGCTCGAATTCAGGAGTCGATCCCGACCTACCTCAGGGATAAGATCCTGAACTCCAAGAGCAAAATCGAGGGCGAGAGGAAACTCGTCACCATGCTCTACTCCGACCTGAGCGGCTTCACGGCCCTCTCTGAGAAGTTCCGCAACAGGCCCGATATAATAGCGGCGGTTATAGACAGGTGTCATAAGGAATTGGGCAAGATAGTCTACAAATGGGAGGGCGTGGTTGATAAGCTCGTCGGCGATGAGATCATGGCCATCTTCGGGGCCCCCGTCGTCCACGAGGACGATCCCGAAAGGGCGATAACGGCCGGGCTGGAGATGATGGAGAGAATAAAGGGGCTGAGCAAGGAGCTGTCGAAGGAGTTCGGAACACCGTCGTTGAACATCCATATAGGCATCAACACGGGCAGAGTCTCGATCGGAAACATAAGCGTTGAGGGCGGACTGAAGATGGATTACACCGTCATAGGAGAGCCGGTCGAGCTGGCGGAAAAATTGGAGGACATATCCGAGCCGGGGGAGCTCATCGTGGGCGAATCGACCTACAGGCTCACGAGGGCTCTCTTCGATTTTAAACCTCTCAAAGAGGTGGAGGTTGGCGGTCGGAAGGTGATGGTCTACAAGGTGATCGGTCGAAAGAAGAGGCCGGAATCCAAACGAGGCGTTAAGGAGCTCAACCCGACTGAGATGATCGGCAGGGATGATGAGTTCAACCTGCTGATGGAGGCCGCCGAGAGGTTAAAGAGGCCCGAACGACAGATGGTCTGCGTTATAGGCCAGGCCGGCCTGGGAAAATCGAGGCTCAAACGGGAGTTCAGAGATGCCATATCCGGCAGGATAAACTGGATCGAATCGGCATGTCTCCCACATACGCAGAGGATCGGCTATTCCCTGTTTATACCCCTTCTGAGAAGATACTTCAATATCAAAGAGGAGGAAGAAGATCTCAGCGCTATCTCAAAGATCAGGACGAAGCTGAACGATGTCTTCCCAAATCATCCGGAGAGGGTATCTGAGATAGCGCCCTTTATCGCCCATGTGCTTTCAATTAGATCGGAGGAGTTTTCCCAGGTGATCAGTTACTTCGATCCGGAACAGCTGCGCGATAGGATCTTCATGTCGATAAGGGATCTGCTGGTGGCTGAATCCGCACGTAAACCCCTCGTCGTCGCCCTGGATGACCTTCACTGGATAGACCCTCTCTCGCTTGATTTGATCCTCTTCATGATGGAAACCACTCCCCCCGAATTCCCCCTCATGTTGTTATGCATATACCGGCCTGAAAGGACGGACCCCTGTTGGGGCATAGGTGAGGCCGCTGCTAAAAAGATCCCTGACACATACACCGAGGTTTTCCTCCAGAAACTCTCGCCCGATGACAGCCGAGAGCTCCTCGATTCCCTCATAGATCTTGAGGATGGGGATCAACTCAAGGAGATGATCCTCGAGAGAGCCGATGGCAACCCGTTTTACATGGAGGAGGTGCTCAGATCGCTGATCGACGATAAGATCCTGGTCAAGACAGATGGGAAATGGGTCATCCGGGGGAGGGTTGAGGAGATAAAGGTTCCGGATTCGCTCGAACAGGTGATCAACGCCAGAATCGATAAGCTCGAGGATAACCCGAAATATGTGTTGCGTAAGTCCTCGGTTATAGGCAGGGAGTTCGAGTATGTGATTCTGAACAGATTCGCATCGGATGTGCCGAAGCTGGATGATCACCTGGATAAGCTCTGCGCTCTGGATATGATCCACCCCTCCGATCAGGAGAAATACGCCTTCGGTCACATAGTCACATATGACATAACCTACTCCAGTATCACGGTACTGGACAGGAGGAGGTATCACGGCGAGGTTGGGGACTGTATAGAGGAGCTTTATCGGGAGTCGATAGAGAGATTCTACGGAATATTGGCCCATCATTACGGACGAAGCGATAAACATCCCAAAGCCATCGTATATCTCACGCTCGCCGGACATCAGGCCAGGATGTTGTACGACAACCAAAACGCCCTTAGCTTCTACAGGGCTGGCCTGGAGAGATTCGAAAAGCTTACAGATGAGGAGGCCGAGAAATATCAAGGGTACAAGGATGAGATCCATGAGGGATTAGGCGATGTCCTTCAGATCTTGGGGGAATACGATGAGGCCATCGAATACTATCTCAAAAGGCTTGAGACGGCAGCCTCTCCCCCCCTTAGGGCCTCGATAAAGAGGAGAATCGGGTTGGTTTACGAGAAGAAGGGCGAGTGGGATAGGGCGATGGAATACTTCCAGCAAGCATTGGATGAGCTTAAGGTCGAGATGGATGAAGCGGAGGAGGCGAGGATATACAACGCCATCGGAAGGCTCCATTACAGCCAGGGGGATTTCCCCAAAGCCATGGAGACCTTCTCGAAGGTGATCGAGCTGGTGGAGGGAACGGAAAATTACGATGTGCTGAGCAATGCCTACAGATCCTTAGGAAACTGCTACTATCGGCTGGGAGAGGCGGATAAAACGCTGGAGTTCTATCAAAGGGGCATACGGATAGCCGAGAAGATCAGCGATATCATGCAGCTCGCCCAGTATTATAATAACCTTGGTATGGTGCACTCCTTGATGGGGAAACTGGATGAAGCCGCTGAGTATCTCCTCAAAAGCTACAGAGAAAAGGAGAAGATAGGATATGCCGATGGTCTTATCGTGACCTTGCAAAATCTGGCGGTGATCCTTAAAAACAAGGGCGATATAGATGGTGCAATTCAGTACATCACCAAGGCCAGTCAAATCGCCGAAAGGGCGGGCGCTGAGAAGAGAATGGCGGATGCTTACAACGCCATCGGTGCCCTTATCTCACTTAAAGAGAAATATAACGAGGCCGTGGAATACTATAAGAAAGCGGCCGATGTGTTCGAGCGGATAGGCGCCCGGCCGGAGCTCGGCCAGACCTACGGCAACATCGCCGACGCATATATCCGAAAGAACGACCTGGAAAACGGCGAGAGATATTCCATGCTGGCCTTAGAGATAGCCGATGAGTTGAATCAGCCTGAGCTTAAATTCCAAGCATACGATAATCTGGGAAGCATAAGCTGGAAGAGACAGGAATTTGAAAAGGCACTTCAGTTCTACCGGAAAGGTCTGGAAGCCGTCGGTGAGGACTCCATTCACTCCGCACAACTCTACCTCCACATAGCCCAAACGCTCATATGCCTGGGCAGGATCGAAGAGGCGAAGAAGACCTTGGCGAAGGCTAAAGAGCTATGTGAAAAACAGGGTAGAAGAGATGAAAACCTATCGAGGATAGAGAGCACTGCCAAAGTCCTGGAGGGATTCGACGTCGAAATCCTCTCCTCGGAGCTCTGTTTCGGAGCCATGATCGATTTCAAAATCCCACAGTGTCAAGATTGTCTTAACCCTGGTAGGAGGAAAGGAGCTTAGGCATGAGCAGCGCCAACTTCGTTCATCTCCACGTTCATAGCGAATATAGCCTCCTTGACGGCGCATGTAGGATAAAGGATATGATCAGCTGGGCCGTCGAGAACGATTCGCCCGCTATGGCTATAACCGATCACGGCAATATGTTCGGCGTCATAGAGTTCTATCTTAAGGCCAAGGAGGCGGGCATCAAACCCATCATCGGCTGCGAGGTATATATGGCCCCCAGAAGCAGGTTCGAAAGGGGTGAGAAGGGGGGCAGAAATTCACAGAAGGAAAGCTCATATCACCTGATACTCCTGGCCGAGAACCTAAGGGGATACAAGAACCTGTTGAAGCTGGTCTCGATGGGGTATATCGAGGGGTTTTATTACCATCCGAGGATAGATAAGGAGCTCCTGGCCCGGTATAGCGAAGGGCTGATCGCCCTGACCTCATGCGTCCAGGGCGAGGTCCCCACCTTGATCGCCCGGAACAGGGTGGACGACGCCAGAAAGGTCATAGCGCAGTTTAAGGAGATTATGGGACCGGATAACTTCTTCCTGGAACTGCAAAATCATAACCTGGAGACCGAACGTAAGGTCATGCCGGTGATGGTTCAGCTCGCCAGGGAGATGAACGTCCCGCTCGTGGCGACCAACGACTCCCATTATGTTAAGGCGGAAGACGCCGAGATACATGATGTGCTCCTGGCCATTCAAACCGGCAAGGTGCTCGATGATCCCAATAGACTCCGATTTTCGGGAGAGGGGTTCCATCTTCGCAGCGAGGAGGAGATGCGGCGTGTCATGTCCGATTTCCCCGAAGAAGCCCTTGTCAACACGCTGTTGATAGCCGACAGATGTGAGGTTGATCTCCAGTTCGGCGGAACCATACTTCCGGACTACGAGGTGCCCGAAGGGTACACGCCGGATTCATATCTGGAGAAGCTGTGTTGGGAGGGCGCAAGGCGAAGATATGGCGACGAGATACCACAGGAGGTCAAGGAGAGGCTTCAGCATGAGCTGAACATAATCAAGCAGACCGGATACGCGGGATATTTCCTGATAGTTTGGGATTACGTCCGGTTCGCCCGTGAGAAGGGATTTCCGGTAAGCGTCAGGGGATCGGGCGGTGGCAGCTTGGTTCTCTACGTGTTGGGGGTGACGAGCTTCGATCCGTTGAAATACGATCTGCTTTTTGAGAGGTTCCTCAATCCCGAGCGCGTCACGATGCCCGATATAGACCTGGACTTCTGTCCCGAACATCGGGAGATGGTGATAGATTACCTCATCCAAAAATACGGACGTAACAGCGTCACGCATGTGGCGGCATTTCATGAGATGAAGGCCAAGGCTGCCATAAGGGATGTAGCCCGAGCCCTGGGGATACCGCTCTCCGAGGTCGATAGAGTCGTCAAGCTGATCCCCTCCACGCTGGGAATCAAGTTGGAGGACGCTTTCGAGGAATCACCTGAGCTTAGAAAGCTGGCCGAGAGGGAGGAATATAAGAGATGGTTCAGGATCGCTCGAGCGCTTGAGGGGATAAAGAGACATGTCTCCATCCACGCATCCGGGATAGTTATCTCCAAAGGTGAGGTCATCGAACATGTGCCGCTTTTCAAGGATAAACACGATCGGGTCGCAACACAGTTCGATATGGACATGCTCACGGAAGTGGGCATGGTCAAATTCGATTTCCTGGCCGTCCAGACGATTGCGGAGATACATAACACGATCAAGCTCATCGAGAAAAGACGGGGAATCAAGATCGATCTCGATGAGATCCCGTTTGACGATCCCGATACCTACGATCTGATAGGCAAGGGGCTGCTTGCAGGCATATTCCAGCTTGAAAAATCAGCGGGGATGCGAGCGGTGATCAGGCAGATCAAGCCGAGAAGCTTCGAGGATTTCATCCCCATCCCGGCCCTCTATCGCCCCGGCCCGATCGAGAGCGGCATGATGGACAGTTACATCCGCAGAAAGCTTGGAGTGGAGGAGGTGGAGTATCCGCATCCGGTGTTGAAACCCATACTTGAAAAGACCTATGGGGTGTGCCTCTATCAGGAGCAGGTGATGCAGATCGCTCAGGCGATGGCCGGATACTCCCTCGGAGAGGCCGATCTGCTGCGAAGGGCGATGGCCAAGAAGAAACCGGAGGAGATGCAGAAACACCGCGAGAAGTTCATCAAGGGAGCAGAGGCAAAGGGCATCTCGGCTGAGGTCGCCGGCCAGGTCTTCGATTCGATAGAGCCGTTCGCCGGATATGCCTTCAACAAGGCTCATACCACCGCCTATGCTATCCTGTCCTATCAGATGGCATACCTGAAGGCACATTACCCCGAGGAGTTCATGGCCACCCTGATGACAAGCGAGGCGGGTGATAGCGCCAAGATCGTCAACTACATGAACGAGTGCCGTAAGCTCGGAATAGAGGTGCTGCCGCCGGACATAAACGAGAGCGATGTGGGCTTCACCGTGGTAGGCGATGGGAAGATCCGATTCGGCCTCTCCGCAGTTAAAAACGTCAGCGATAACGCCATAAAGGCGATCGTCGAGGAGCGTAAAAACGGGCCCTTCAAATCCCTGTTCGATTTCTGTCAGAGGCTCGACCTGAAGACCGTAAACCGCAAGACGATAGAGAGCCTCATAAAATGCGGGGCCTTCGACTCATTGGGCGGACATCGGGCTCAATATATGGCGACGCTGGAGCGGGCGATCAAATCCGCTCAGAAGAGACAGAGGGATAAGCAGATCGGGCAGATGACCATGTTCGATTTCGCCCCTAAGCTCGCCGCCACAACGGAAAAGCTGGAGGAGGCACAGCCATGGGACGAGGAGACCACGCTGGCGTATGAGAGGGAGATGCTCGGGTTCTATCTCTCGAAACATCCGCTCTCGATATATGAGGATGTGATCGAGGATTACACCAATGCCACAACCATGAGTCTGAACGAGCTCTCAAACGGCGCCGAGGTGTTCATCGCCGGCATGATATCCGCCATCAGAACCACAACCACCAAAAAGGGCGACATGATGGCCTTTCTCACGCTGGAGGATCTGGAGGGGGTGACCGACGTGGTGGTCTTCCCCGACACCTATTCGGCATGCTCCGAGCATCTCGAAGAGGGTAAGCTCATATGGCTCAGGGGTACGGTGAAGCCGGCGAGATCGAACGGAGGGGAAACGGCGGATGAGGAAGAGGAAGAGGTGATCGTCAAGAAGCAGATTCAGGCCACGGAGATCCATCCGCTCGCCGAGGTCAGGGAGAAGCTCACCACCGCCGTGGAAATCTCCATTCCACCGACCAAGCTGCATAGGAGAATTCTGGATCAGCTCAAGGAGATATGCGCCAACAATCGCGGGGAATGTATGTTGTTTTTGAAGCTCAACAGAGAGGAGATAGGCGAGGTGGTGATAGCAGCTAAAAGCTATCGCGTCTCCCCCAACGAGGCTTTTCTCAAAAGGGTGGAGAGGCTGCTGGGAAAGGGAAGCGTCAGAACAAGCAACAGGGATATGAGGTTGAAGGCTGCTAGCTAAGGAAATAGGGGTATGATCTTGGATAAAGGTGGATTATGAACCGATTGGACGAGAAGGTTTTAAATCTCTTCCCCGGTAGAGTTGTCAGGAAGGATCTCGTCAGCAACCTCAAGGGACAGCTCAATGTGCCCGCCTACGTTCTGGAGTATCTTCTGGGCAAGTATTGCTCATCCGCCGATGAGGGCGTGATCGAGGCAGGGCTGAGAGAGGTTAAACGAATCCTTGTTGAAAACTACGTCCGACCGGATCAATCGGAATGGTTCAAATCTCAGGTGCGCGAGCGCGGACATTACCGGCTTATAGACAAGGTTAAAGTACGTCTGGTGGAGACGGAAGATAAATACTGGGCTAATCTGGTGAACCTCCAGATCGATCGGGTGCATATCGAGGAGGATTTAGTTGGGAGATATGAGAGGATGTTGGGTGGGGGAGTATGGGCCATTGTAGATCTCGCTTACGATCCTCAACTGGTTCACAAGGGCGAATTACGCCCGTTTCTGATACGGAATCTCCAACCCATTCAGCTCGCCTCAGGAAACCTGCTGAGAGAAGTACAGGAGAGACGATCCCGATTCACACGAGGGGAATGGCTGGATCTGTTGCTGCGAAGCGTCGGAATTGAGCCTGCGGTGATGCCGGATCGGCTCAAAATGCTTTACCTCGTCCGTCTTATCCCTCTGGTCGAGAACAACTACAACCTGGTTGAATTCGGCCCGCGTGGGACCGGAAAAAGCTATGTCTACAGGGAGATATCTCCATACGCCATTTTGGTCTCCGGCGGCGATGTGACGGTGCCGAGCCTTTTCATCTCACACATAGGGCGTGGGAGGATGGGACTCGTCGGTTTATGGGATGTGGTGGCCTTCGACGAGGTGGCCGGGCTTACCCGTCTGGCCAATCCGCAGGCGATCAACCTGCTCAAGGACTACATGGAGTCCGGAAGCTTCAGCCGCGGCAGGGAGGAGATCATAGCTTTGGCCTCACTCGTTTTCATCGGGAACATCAACGCCGATGTGGAAGTGGCCCTTCGAACCAGTCATCTCTTCACCCCTTTCCCGTCGGAGATGCAGGACCTTGCATTTCTCGACCGCTTCCATGCCTATCTCCCTGGCTGGGAATTCCCGAAGATGTCCAGCGCTTTGCTCACATCTCACTTCGGTCTGGTTATAGACTATCTAGCCGAGGTTTTTCGGGAACTGCGAAAACTAAGTTTCGGCGATGTCATAGATCAACACTTCAAGCTCGGTGAGGCTTTAAACAAGCGTGATGAAAGGGCTGTCCGCAAGACCGTTTCGGGATTGATCAAGTTGCTTCATCCCGACCTTGGATACACGAAGGCCGAACTGGAGGAGTATCTGACGCTAGCTCTGGAACTGCGACGACGGGTGAAAGAGCAGTTGAAGCGGATGGGTGGGGTGGAGTATTGGAACAGTTCTCTCTCCTATCAAGATGTGGAAAGTGGGCATGAAAAGTTCGTCCTCCTTCCGGAACAGGGTGAGGCGGATGTTATCCCGTCGGATCCACTACCTCCTGGAACCACGTTTACGGTCGGACTTGATCTGGAAAGCCAGCGTTACGCGCTTTTCAGGGTGGAAGTGGCGTTGATGAAGGGCAGCGGCTATACGGTGACGGGTGCGGCGGGTAGGGCGATGAGAGAGGCCGTTCGAACCGCCTACGATTACCTCCGCAGCAACGTCCATCGGTTTACCATAGACCGATCCCTCGATGACCTTCACGTGCATTTCCAGATAGTCAACCTCATGCAGGCTAAGGAGGGCAGCCAGACGGCATCGGCCTTCTTCGTATCGCTCTTTTCGGCTTTGGTCGGCAGACATGTTCGACCCGCCACCGTGGTTCTGGGTGAGATCACCGTTCAAGGCGGAGTGCTTCCGGTGAGCGATCTGGCGGAGTGTGTCCAGTTGGCTAAGGAAAACGGCGCTCGAAGTGTGCTCGTGCCGATCGCCAACGCCAAAGATATACCCCATATCCCCCCGGAGATCCTCGCCGGTTTGGATCTGGCGTTCTACTCCGACCCAAGGGATTGCCTTCTTAAGGCCATACAGGAGGGAGAAAGGTGGAGGATAAACCCAAATTTCAAGCCCATCTGCAAAGAGGCGGGACGGCTCTGAATGAGATGAGACGTCTTCTCGAAGCGTTTGCCGAGCATCATGATTACAAGCTCCTGAGGAAACAAGCTCTTGAGGAAAATCTGCTCGGCAAAAGTTCGGAGCACTTTATCAAAGATCTGCTGAGCGTTTTCAGGCGAGTCTTCCTCAAGGACCTCGGTCTTCCTCCCGTCGGCTCGGTGGCGCTGGCGATGCGCTCGAACATCTCAGACGCAGCCAAGGTTCAAATTCTGTTCCCGTATTTCGTGCGCAGCGATCCGCTTGTGGAGCGGTGCTATCGGGATCTGGTGATTAAACGCCTGAACGAAAGGGAGCCAAGCCTTACAAGCGGCGAGGTGGCCGCTCACCTCCTCGAGCTCAGCACGAGACATCCCGAGCTCGGACGATGGTCGGATTACCTCCGTCTGCGATGGTCACGTGGGTTTATCGCCCTGCTACGACATTTCGGATTGATGGAACGTCATCCGCGCAACGAAATCCGACGTCTGTGGCTCCTACCCGAACCTTTCGCGTTCTTCCTGCTGTGGCTGTGGGAACGTGAAGGTTCCTTTCTGGAGGCCGAGCGCGATGAAATATGGGAGATATTGCAACTGACCGATCAACTCCGGGAGGAACTGCTCTCGGAAGGAGGGGTGCGAGGATGGTGGCGCTACCAAAGGCTTGGGGGGATCGTGGAGTTTCAACCTCAGTTTTCAAACCCTGAGGAGTGGCTGTATCATGGGTTGGCATGAGGTGATAGGGGAGTTGGAGGGAAAATTAGAGGGCACATTGAAGGGTACGTACCGTCCTTTGGATGGAATACCCTTCTTTCGGGTTCAATATCCCCCCTCCGAGGAACGTGAAGCGCTTCGACAGTTCCGTCTTCTGGCGGAACGTCTGTTCAAGCGTGGATGGAGATCAGAATGTGTTTCGCTTACCGATATGTTCCGGGAGGCGCTCCTCGATCTGTTGGGTTGTCCGCCCTCCCAGCTTTCGGAACGGTTGAAGCTCCTGGAGAGGGAACAGGATAGATCCGAGTTGCAGGAACGCCTCTCGGAGTATCTGCCTTATGAGATAGTGAAAGCCATTCAGGGGTTTCTGTCGGGATCATCATCCCAAGATGTGGTCGTGTTACTTCGAATGGGAGCGCTCTATCCCTTCCTTCGACCATCATCGCTTCTCTCAATGATGGAGGGACAGATATCGTGTGTGGTGGTTCTGCCCTATCCGGGCACCACCTTAGGGGCGATGCTAGATGCCCCTCCTGCCGATCCACACGGCGGATATTACAGAGGCGAGGTGATCCAATAGCGATAAAGGATTTGCTTCAGAGAGATCCATATCGTGAGATCACAACCGTCGTGAAGATCACCGACCATGACCCTCAGAAGGTCTGGCGTGAGATGGACGAATATGTGCCGACAGAGACGATTAAGGGTTATTCTCGCGAGATACTGGATGTCCTCCTCGATACGCGTCGGGGAGCTACTGAGCGGGTCTGCATATGGGTATCGGGTTTTTTCGGCTCCGGTAAGAGCCATTTCCTGAAGGCCCTGGGCTACCTGCTTGAAGACCGTCCTCTCCGGGATAACGACGGACAAACCCACTCCTCCAGCGAGCTGTTGAGTCGAAAGCTGGGGGTGGAAAGCTTTCTGCCCCTTCTGACCAAGGAGTTCAGGGTGAAGGTGATCTACATCAACCTGCTGGACTGCGATCCTCAAAATCCCCGCCGTCCCACCTTCAGCAGGCTTATCTACCGCGATTTACTGAGGGAGAAAGGGCTATCGCCGGAGTTCTGGGTCGCCGCATGGGAGACGGAGATCCAGAGTCTAGGCAAATGGGAGGAGTTCAGGAGATGGGTGCAGGAAAACTTCGGCCGATCCTGGGAGGATGAAAGGCGGTTGAACGCGGAGACGGTGCTTCGAAAGGCTCTGGCGGATCTGTTTCCCGACCGCTATAGGGATGAGGAGGCCGTCGGAATAGCCATTCGAAACAGCAAGGAGAGCTTTTCAGGCATCACCCCCTCCCAAGTCGTCCAGGCGCTTCGGGATGAGGCGGAAAGGCTAAATCCGACCGATGGACGACTGGTCGTTCTGCTCGATGAGGTCGGGCTTTACATCGGCGATAGCGTCGAGCGCCTTACCGATCTCAACTCTCTGGCCGAACAGGTAGTTCAAGGGGGAGAGGGAAAGGTCCTGCTCATCGCCACCGCTCAAGAGGCTCTGACGGAGATGGTTTCCCGCCTGACCTCCGACCGTCAGATGCTGGAATGGCTGCGCGATCGGTTCCGAGTCCATCTGGGGTTACAGCCGACCGAAGTTCAGATCGTCATCGCCCAGCGCCTGCTGGCGAAAACCCCTCAGGGAGCATCTCAGCTCTCGGACATGTATCGCTCACACCAGGGCAATCTTCTGTCCGCTTTGCTCCCAGGCTCACACGGTGAAAGGGAGTTCGTCGAGCAGTATCCGCTGCATCCCTATGCCGTCGAGCTCATACAGAACATCATGGGAGCGATGCGCGGTTCGATAGAGGAGGCGCGAAAGCTGAGCGGCTCAGAACGATCCATGCTGAAGCTCACCCAGGCAATCCTGACCGGAGAGGGAGGGATCACCGAGGGAGCGGAGCAAGAGGTCGGTTGGCTTGTGCCTTTGGATCTCTTCTATGATGCCCTGAAACCCGACCTGCAGTCGGAGCAGGTGCGCCTGATGGAGGAGATCGAAAAACTTGGGGATATCAATGGTCTTCCCATCGTCCGCATAGCAAAGGCTCTGTTCCTGCTTCAACATCTTCGAGCCCGTCTCCCCTGCTCCGTGGAGAACCTATCCTCCACGCTTGTGGATCGGGTTGACGTTGACTTTCGATCCCTGAAGGAGAAGGTGAAACTGGGGTTACAAAAGCTACAGGAGAAAGGCTGGGTGGTGGAGGAGGAGGGCGGATATCGTCTGCTCACACAAGCCGAACACGCATTGGAGCGGAATGTCCGTGAAAATTGGCCTACCCCGGCCGAGCTTCAGAAGGAGACGGTGGAGCTCATCGGCGTGATATTGAGGGATTTCCGATACGAACACGGGACGATCCGGCGCAGGCTGGATGTCTCCCTCTCGGTGGACGGTGAACCGATCCGTGAGGGGGAGCTGAAGGTGGAGCTATTCACGCCGTTCGCCGATCTGACGGAGGATGAGATCCTCGAAAGAAGCGTCCTCGAGCCTGAGACGATCTTCTGGAAAGCGGGTGAGGAGGGGGAAATCAGACGGATATTGGAGCGCGTCATCGCCGTTAAGAAGACCTTGAATCAGTGGAGACACCGATCGCTGACATCCCAACAGGAGGAGTATCGCTCCCGCATCGATCGTGAGACGCGAAACCTCGAACAGGTCCGTCTCCCTGAGCTCATCCGCCGGGCATTTCTTCGCGGGAAACTCCTCATCGCAGGAAGCGAGGTGAGCCCATCCGGGACGGATATAAGCTCCGTTTTGCGTCATCACCTCAGAGAGATCGCAGATCGGCTCTACACCGAGTTCATAGACAGACGACCGGCCAGGGAGGAGGAGTGCGCCGCCATACTCAACTGGAGTCCCGGGACGGCTCTCCCGAGCATATACGTCCAGCTCAACCTCATATCGAACTCCGGGCGGATCAGCCATGACTCCGGGCTGTTGGCCACGGTCAAAGCGGAGCTGGATCGCCGAAAACGGATGGGCGCAGATCTTTCGGGCAGAGCTCTTACGGAGCATTTCGAGAAGGCCCCCTATGGTTGGGACCCTCGCTTGCTACGCCTGTTCATCGCCACGTTGTTCAAGGCGGGACTTGTCGGAGTTAAATATCAGAACCGCCTGCTCACCGATCCCACCGACCCACAGGCCTGCCCGATCTTCGCCGGCACCCGCGACTTCCAGAGGGCCACCTTCGAGCTCCTCCCTGAGGTGGATTGGCGGCGCGCAAGCGAGCTATGTTCCTCTATCTTCAGCGTTCAGGGCGGAGACACCTTCGAGCGCACAGCGGCGATCGTAGGCGAACAGGCCCAGAGGTGGGGTCAGGAGGCACGACAACTGGCCATCCGTTGCCGGGATAACGGCCTGCCAGATCATTTCGATCGAACCTGCGAGGAGATATCAAATCTCCTCGCCGAGATCTCTCAACGCTCCGATCCCAACGCCCGGTTGCGTCAGTTCCTGGAGATCGCCGAAATGCTCTCGGAGAAGATGCGGTCCATACGGGAGCTGAAGGATTTCCCGTTCGACGGATACCGGCGGGTGCGCCGTTTCACCGATGCCACCGAGGACTGGGCGAGCTTCCTTTCAGGCGAAGCTCAGGAACGTCGGAGGCTTCTGAGAGACGGGTTGACTGCCCTCGATCTTCCGAACCGATGGGGATCGCTGAAGGAGGATTACTCCTTTCTGCTGGATCGGTATCGTTCCGATTACGCCGAAGCTCACCGCCGTTTCCAGGAGGCGGTCCACCAAGCGCTGGAGATGGTTCGAGGACATGAGGCGTTCCAGTATAAACCCGATGAGGCCGAACGTCTCCTTGAGCCGATCCAGTCCCTCATCTGCGACGCCTCAGATCCGATGCCGGACGAGGATACATTTCGTTGTCCGATCTGCCGACGCTCGCTTATCTCCCTGGAGCCGTCCCTCATCCAGAAGATCCGTCGGGAGGTGGAGGATCGTCTAAACGCTCTGATCCCTCCGACCGATGAGTTCCCGAAACCCCTCTCCCTCAGACGTGTCCTTGAACGGGAGGGCGATCTGGATGAGCTTTTCGACGAGCTGCGTCGTTATCTACGACGGGTGAATCGGCCGGTGAGGATACGAGTGGATGCCAGGGTGAAGGAGGATTAAGGGCTATGGATCGCGAGGAAAGAGCTCAAATCAGGAGGATGGTCCTGGAGTGTCGCAGGATACTTGAATCCGAGTTGGACGAGCTCCTTCGGCTTCACGGCCTGCTTTCCGACAGGAAGATCTCCGTGCCGTCCGATAGACAAGAGACGCGGTCGGTCATAGAGGAGGCGTTGAACCGGGAGTCCGGGGATTACGCCGAGGCGCGCAGACGATACCTCAAACACGCCGCCTTCACCCTACTCAACCGATTTTTGGCGTTGCGGGTCTCGGAAGCCACCGGGCTTATCAAGGAGACCGTTCTGACCCGCCCTGAATACGGAGATCGCTCAAGACGGGAGAGGGATCTGGCCGATGCCGATCCCAACCTGGCGGTTCAACCGGAGCGTCTGGCGCATGAGGCGTTGAGGGAGGCGTTCGCCGAGATGGAGGAGCAGATCCCCATCCTCTTCCGATCGACCGACCCCTACGCGCTTCTGCTGCCCCGCCTACCCGCCTATAGGGAGCTACGGCGGGTATTGGAGGAGGTGCCGGAACGGTTATGGAATGAGTATGAAACCCTGGGATGGGCGTATCAGTTCTTCAACAGCGAGGAGAGAGAGGAGATCCGAAGGAGATTACGCCGCAATCCGAAACCGGACGATATCCCTCCCATCAACCAGTTCTACACCGTCGGCTGGATCGTTAAGTTCCTCGTCCATAACACCTTGGGCCGACTCTGGCTGGAGAGACACCCCGGCTCATCCCTGCGCCACGAGCTCGACTATCTCGTCCCGGTGCGAAACGATTTCCGTTCGCCTGAGGGGTTTCCGCCGTCTGTGAGCGAGTGGAAGGTTCTCGATCCCGCCTGCGGCAGCGGGCATTTCCTGCTGGGATCGTTCGATCTGCTTCTGAAGATGTGGCGGGAGGAGAGGCCTGAGTCGCCTCCATGGAGAATTCCATCTTTGATCCTGGAGAGAAACCTCTACGGTGTGGATATAGACCTGCGGGCATGTCAGATCGCCGCTACAGCCCTCTACCTCAAAGCCCGTAAGGCATTTGAGGATCTTAGAGGAGACGATCCCGATGCACGCTTCGAGCTTAAGAGAATCAACATCGTCTGCGCCGACATCCGATTCGTGGACGGCGAACGACGGGAGGAGTTTCTCGACCGATTCGACTATGACCCCGCGCTGAGGCGGATCGCGGATGAGACCCTCAAGGCATGCGAGAACGCGTATGAGCTGGGCTCGCTGCTTCAAATCCGCCAACCGTTTGAGCGCCTGTTCGAACGACGCAGGATAAGCGTGGAGGAGTTCAAACGCAGGGAGAAACAGCTTTTCCTCTTCCCCGAGCCCGAAAGACAGTTGACCCTGGGAGATCAGAAAATTACCCCACCCAAGGAGATGACAGTGGATGAGATCGTGGAGAAGATCAAAGATTTTGTCGGACAGGCTGCCGAGAGGAAGGATATGGGCTCGCTGTTCTTCGGCCTCGATGCGGAACAGGCCGTCCATTTGGTGGAGGTGCTCTCAGATAGTTATGAGATCGTGCTGATGAATCCGCCCTACGGGGCGATGCCCTCGACCTGCAAGGAATACGCCCGCAAACACTATCCCAGAACCCACAGCGACTACTACGCCGCCTTCATCGAGCAGGCGATAGAACTCACCAAGTCCGGCGGTTATGTCGGTGCACTCACCGGGAGAACCTTCCTGTTTCTCAAATCGTTCCAGAAGTTGAGGGAGGAGATACTGCGTGGGGACGCCCTGATGGAGGTGCTCCTGGATCTCGGATTCAACGTTCTGGACGAGGCCACCGCACGCTACGCCGCCTTCACCTTGAGGAAACGCCATGATAATGACGGAGTGGACTGGAGTGAGCACCCTGTCACCTGTTTCCGCCTGACAAAATGGGATTGGGACGAGAAACGGATCAAGTTCGAAGAAGCGTTGTCGGAATACAAAGCAGGGGAGGGGGATTAAATGACTCAGGAGGAGCTGGAGAAATTACTTCAGGAAGGCGAATCGGAGGTGGTGGAGTTTAAGGAGAACCTGGATAATGAAGCCCTGGAGACCATCTCCGCCTTCGCCAACACAAAGGGAGGCATGTTGCTCATCGGTGTGCGCGACGACGGAACGGTGAAAGGCATCACGCTGGGCAAGGAGACTCTGCGTGACTGGGCTAACAGGATCGCCCAGGCAACCCATATGAACCCACAGATAAGCATGGTGGATTATAAGGGTGAGGCGATCGTGCTCATCCGCGTGCTTGAGAGCCCGATGAAACCGGTGCCGTGTCGCGGGCGATACTTCAAACGAGTAGGTAAAAGCACCCGACGGATGACCGAGGAGGACCTGACGAGGGCGGTTTTGGATAAAGTCGGTATGACCTGGGACGAGGTGGTGGAGCCGAGAGCTACGCTCGATGACCTGGACCCTGAACAACTGAAGCGCTTCCGCGCCCTGTGCAATCAAAAGGAACGCCGTCCAATCCCACCCAACGAGGATGACCGCACAGTGCTGGAGAAACTGGGTTTGTTACGGGAAGGGGAACTGCTTCGGGCGGCGGTGCTGCTGTTCGGCAAAGATCCCCAGCGTTTCTATCCCTCAGCCAGGGTTAAAATCGGACGCTTTCGTTCGCCGACTCTCATCGTAGATGATCGCCTCATTGGAGGCACCCTGTTCGATCAGGTGGAAAACACAATGCTTTACTTCCGGGAGCGGCTTCAGACCCGCTTCGAGTTTGTGGGTGAGCCTGCGCGGGAGGTCATCTGGGAGTATCCGCTGGAAGCTCTGCGGGAAGCCATCACCAACGCGGTCTGCCATCGCGACTACCTGGATACCGGGCACATCCAGGTGTGGTGGTATGACGACCGCATCGTGTTCTTCAACCCCGGTGGCCTTCCACCCCCATTGAGTGTGGAGCAACTTAAGGGGCCTCATCCTTCCAAACCGCGCAACCGTAAGATCGCCGAGATATTCTACTACGCGGGCCTGATCGAGCAATGGGGTCGTGGCATCCAGAAGATCCTGGACGAGTGTGCGGATGCCAATTTGCCCGAACCCGAATTTGAGGAGCGCATGGGTGGTCTGTGGCTCACCTTCCGCCAGGACATCCTGACCGAAGACCACCTGCGCTCACTGGGGCTGAACGAGCGGCAGATTAAGGCGGTGCTTTACGTTAAGGAAAAAGGTAGTATCACCAATCGCGAGTATCGTCAGGTAAACAGCGTTTCCAATAAGACGGCCTATCTGGAACTGAACGATCTAGTCCAGCGAGGTCTTCTAGTGCAAGAGGGCACAGGCAAATCTTTACGCTATGCGTTGTCCAAAAGTAACGCAAAGGTAACGGAAAGGTAATGGAAGAAACGCAAAACATGAGGGAGCGTGATGAGGCAACCAAAGTGGGTTAAAAAGGGCCTATTGGCCCGGTCAAATCGTCCCGGATATCCGGACAGGGATGTATCGCTTGAAACGGTGGACGAGTGGATAGACCGCGTCAAGGAGATGGGTATAAAGAGCATCATCTGCCTGCTGACCGATGAACAACTGGAATACTATGCCGGGGTCCCAGGCGGATTGATCGAGCGATATCGCCAGCGAGGCTTGACGGTGAAACACATTCCCATCACTGACCCTGCCCATGACCCACAAGGGTGGCGGGAACTGGAGGAGAGCCTTGATCTCATTTACCGGGCGTTCGAGTGTTTGCCTAAACCTGTCCTCGTTCATTGTAGCGCTGGTATAGATCGGACGGGTGAAGCTATAAGGTATATCATGGAGAGATCAGGTGTGAAGCCTCCAAGGAATACAAAAGGCAGGTGAATGGACAGGGGGGAGGTGAGAGATGCGAGATAAAGTGGTGTTCAAGGTAACTTTGGGCGAATTGGTGGAGGCGCCGGGCAGCCCGTATGCGTACTGGGCGCCGAAATCGTTGAGGAAGCTCTTCAAAAGATTCCCGCCGCTCGACCGCGATGTTGCCGGTATGCCTGACAAGCCGAAGATCGCCGATGTGAAGGTGGGTTTACAGACCAGCGACGACCTCCGCTTCACCCGCTGCTGGTGGGAGGTCCCCGCCGATGAGATCGCCACCAGCCGGGAGGAGACATTCCAGGGCAAAAGGTGGGTCCCCTTCGCCAAGGGAGGTAAACCTTTTTTCCACGACATCCAACTCGTCGTGAATTGGGGGAACGATGGGGAGGAGATTCGCAACTTCTCAAACGCCGTCATCCGCAACGAATCCTTCTACTTCCGCGAGGGGCTGGCGTGGGTTAACAAAATGGCATGGACTGATGCGCCAATAAAACTACGGCTTAATGTGTATCACTTGCCGAGCGGGACTATCTTTGCTTGTGGATACCACGCCGTTTTTCATGAGAATTCCGATGTAAAATGGTCATTTCTGGCATGGTTGCGAACCCCTTTGACCATGATTCTTACTGTCTTAATTGATCCGAACATTCAGAATGTAGGTGTAGGGTTAATAGCGCGATTACCTGTAGTTGAAAGTGTTTTTGGTAATCTTCTCTTAGCTTCTCTTGCTCGAGAAGGCCGAGATCTTTTGAGAGAGTGGACAACAGGTGATGAGATCTCGACGGTATTTATCAAACCCTGGCTCCTTCAGATCTGGGATGCCCTCAGGGGACAGTGGGATGAGGAGGTGGCCGTTCCGAGGACGGACCATCCGCTTTCAAAGGATTTCCGATGGAGCGAAGTAGGCAAGGGATTTCACCTCCCCTGGAGGATAACGCTCGGCCTCGAAAACCCGCCTGATCTCGAGGAGGGTGGAATCCTCGCCCTCGCCGATGCCTGCATCGAGTGGGAGAGGAGGCTTCGGACGAGGATCGAGGAGATCCAGAAACGAATAGACGACGAGGTCTACCGGCTCTACGACATCTCCGATGAGGATCGCGCCCTGATCGAAGCCGAGCTGGGGGAAAACGTCGAGGAAACCGAGGAAGCGGAAAACGAGGACCGGCCTCCAGTCTCCGGCCTCCTGCCTCCTGAGGAACATATCCGCCGCTTGATCCATTATCTCGCACACGAGGCGATCAGGGAGGACCCCGACGGGATCGTCCCGCTGTTCGGCCAGTCGACGGCCGATGGACGGCTGGAGCAGGGGCTCGCCGAGCGCGTTCGGGGGAAGCTTACCGAACTGTTCGGCGATGGTAACGGCGCGGAGCGGGAGATCGAGAGCGCACTGGGGAAACGGCTTGAGGATTGGCTCGCCGACGATTTCGCAGGATACCACACCGGACTCTATCGCCTGCGTCCGATCATCTGGCAGGTGGAGGCCCGGACGGAGGGCAGGGGACAGCGGCTCGTGGGGGCATGGTTCGTCCACTGGCATAAGCTCGACGCCGACACCATCCCAAAGATACGCACGCTTTATCTGCGTCCTTTGCTTGAGGGCGCCGAGAGGGAGGTGGAGCGATACGAGAGACAGCTTCTCGAAGCTCGTCAGGAGGATCGTTCTCTCAGAGAGCAGCGTGAGATAGAACGCAGTCTGCAGGATTCCCGCTCACGGCTCGAGGCGTTGAGAGGGCTTGAGGGGAAGCTTGATCAACTCCTGAACCCCCATGCTCTCTCCGTTCGGAGCCGAAGCGAGTGGGTGTGCGAAAGGGTGAACGAGATCGTAAAGGAGGGTTACCGACCGAACCGGGACTACGGCGTGCGGGTCAACATAGAGCCGCTTAAAGCTGCGGGCGTCTTACACCGCTCCGCCGAACGGGTGAAGGGGTG
>JAGGXZ010000124.1 GCA_021162805.1 Candidatus Poribacteria bacterium | reverse complement strand
CGGAGGGAGTAGAGATGGTGATGCCGGGTGATAATGTGAATTTGACGGTTGAGTTGATGGTTCCGATAGCGATGGAGGAGGGGTTACGGTTTGCGATCAGAGAGGGAGGACACACCGTCGGTGCTGGTGTCGTGACCAAGATCATAGAGTGATAGGGGGCGAGTGGGAATGCCGAGAGATCTGGTTATACTGGCATGTGATGTCTGTAAAAGGCGGAATTACGTCACAACGCGCAACAGACAGAAAACTCAGAAGAGGCTTGAATTAAAGAAATATTGTAAATTCTGTCGGAAACACACCCTGCATAGAGAGACGAGATAGGTTTAACTTGCAGGCCAGTAGCTCTAACGGATAGAGCGTCGGACTCCAAATCCGAAGGTTGGAGGTTCGAATCCTCCCTGGCCTGCCATTTTTTGTAAAGGGAGATCTCTAAGGTTGGGATATCATGATCGAAAGGCTGAAGAGATATTTGAAAGAGGTAAAGCTTGAGTGGGGCAAGGTTTCCAAGCCCACCTATAAGGATATATGGGGATCAACGGTTGTGGTGATAGTGGCCGTTGCCATAGTCGCTGTTTACCTATGGATAGTGGATTTCGTCCTAGGTAGGATCATTCGACTTCTGTTTTTCTGAGGACGGTTTGAAATCATGCCTTGGTACGTGATACACGCTTACTCCGGACATGAACAGAAGGTTAAGCTTAACCTCGAACAAAGGCTAAAAGCGTTGGGTTTAAACGAGGAGGATTTTAAAATATTCGTTCCGACGCAGGAAGTAGCCCAAGTAAAGGACGGCAAGAAGAAGGTATCTGTGAGGACTTTCTTCCCGGGCTATGTGTTGATTTTCCTTAAGGAATTGGATAAAAGGCTATGGCATGTGGTGAAGAGCACGCCCGGGGTGATAGGATTCGTCGGATCGGGAACGAATCCGACCCCTCTGCGCGAGGAGGAGGTCAAAAACATATTTGAGGTGACACAGTCTAAGGAGAAACCGGCTCCAGCTGTCACCTATTCGGTCGGGGATAAGGTAAAGGTCATAGACGGTCCGTTCACCGGATTCCCCGGTGAGGTCGATGAGGTAGATGAGGAGAGACAAAAGCTCAGGCTGATGATCTCGATTTTCGGCCGCTCGACGCCGGTCGAGTTGGAATTCTTCCAGGTGGAGAAGATATAATGGCGAAGAAGGTCGCAGGTGTGGTCAGACTTCAACTTCCATGTGGGCAGGCGACGCCGAGCCCGCCTGTCGGGCCTAGTTTGGCTCCCTACGGGATAAACATACCCGAGTTCGTCAAGAACTTCAACGCTCAAACACAGTCGCAGGCCGGATTGATCGTCACGGTGATCGTAACCTGCTACACCGACAGGTCGTATTCGTATGAGATCAAGTCTCCGCCCGCTTCAATCCTGCTTAAACAGGCGGCTAAGATCGCCAAAGGCTCGGGTGAACCCAATAGGAACAAGGTGGGCACGGTGACCGAAAGCCAGGTCAGAGAGATAGCTGAGACCAAGCTTAAGGATCTCAATACCGATGATATCGAGGCCGCCATGAGGATGATAATGGGAACGGCCAGAAGCATGGGCATTGTGGTGGAGAAGGACTGATGGCTAAGAGAGGAAAGAGATATATCCAGGCTCTGGAATTGATCGATAGAGCTAGGCTCTATACGCTCGATGAGGCCATACGTCTTGTAAAACAGGTGGCCACGGCGAAGTTCGACGAGACGGTGGAGTTGGCAGCCAGACTGGGGGTCGATCCAAGGCACGCTGACCAGATGGTAAGGGGTACCGTAACTCTACCGCACGGCACCGGGAAACAGGTGAGGGTGCTCGTCTTCGCACAGGGCGAAAAGGCGCGTGAGGCCCAGGAGGCCGGAGCCGATTATGTCGGTGGTGAGGATTTGGCCGAAAGAATTCAGGAAGGCTGGGTTGATTTCGACGCAGCCATCGCAACACCGGATATGATGAGGATCGTCGGCCGATTGGGGAGGATCCTCGGTCCCCTGAGATTGATGCCCAATCCCAAGTCCGGAACCGTTACCTTCGACGTCGCTGATGCCGTCAGAGAGATAAAGTCGGGCAGGATAGAGTTCAGGGTCGATAGATCCGGCAATATACATGCACCTGTGGGAAAAGCCTCCTTCCAGGAGGAAATGCTCAAGGAGAACATCACCACCCTGATGGATGCCATAATCAGGGCCAAACCGCCGGCCGCCAAGGGGAGATATATAAGAAATGTGGCTATCTCCCCCTCAATGGGGCCTGGGATAAAGCTGGATCCGAATGAGTTTCTGAAACGGTAAAAACGAATATCAGAGAGATCAATTCCGGTCGAAGACGGCAGGTGCGAACCTCGGTTCGCTTAATATCCTGTCCAGACTGGGGCTGAAAAGTTTGGAATTCCTGCCTCCGTTTGACGACCGGAGGCTTTTTTGTTGTCCAAATTAAGCTGGGAAGGGATACTATGGACGAAAAACCCGTCTACACCAGAAAGGAACCCAGACCGGAGAAGATCGCCGTCGTTAACGAACTCAAGGAGAAGTTCTCCTCTAACGAGATAGGCATACTGGTGAACTTTCAGGGATTAAACGTCGCCGAGATAAACGAGCTAAGGCACAGATTCAGACAGGCTGGTGCTGAGTTCAAGGTCTGTAAGAATACCTTGCTCAATCTGGCCCTCCAATCGCTCGGCGTTGAGGGATATGAGCCTTACCTGGTCGGGCCAACTGGTGTGGCCTTCTCAAAGGATGCCGTTGCCCCCGCGAAGGTACTGGTTGAATTTATCGACGAGTTCGACAAACCTCAGATCAAGGGCGCGATACTAGGTAAGAGGGTTCTCGACGCGGAGGCCGTGCCGGAGCTGACCAAACTGCCGCCGAGAGAGGAGTTGATCGCAAGGGTAGTGGGAGGAATCAGCGCGCCGATAGCCAACCTGGTATACGTGCTGAATGGCGCTAATCCGGCATCCGGTCTGGTTAATGTGCTTCAGGGAACGATCAACAAAATAGTATACGTCCTCAAGGCGATAGCCGATCAAAAGGAAAAGGCCGCCTGAGGTGAAATCTAAGGAGGTTAGGTAGAATGGCTCTCAGCAAAGAGGAGATAATCGAAGCTATATCTAACATGACCGTTCTGGAGCTTTCAGAGCTGGTAAAGGCTCTGGAGGAGAAATTCGGAGTGACGGCCTCCGCTCCGGTTATGATGGGGCCGATGCCCGGAATGCCCGGAGCCGCTGCAGGTGAAGCCGCTGAGGCAGCAGAAGCCGAGGAGGAGAAGACGGAGTTCGACGTCGTCCTGGCCTCTTTTGGCGATAAGAAGATCCAAGTGATCAAAGAGGTAAGGGCCATAACCGGCCTCGGACTTAAAGAGGCTAAGGAGAAAGTTGAGAGCGCCCCGACCACCATCAAAGAGGGGATCTCTAAGGAAGAGGCCGAGCAGATCAAGGAGAGACTGGAGGCCGTCGGCGCTACCGTCGAGATCAAGTAGCTAAAAACCGTTGAGCGTAGAGCGTAAGGCGTTCTATATGCCTTACGCTTTACGCTTCGCGCATTACGTTTTCCCCTTGATCAGCTTAAAAGCTCTGATCCATAGGTTGCCGTTGCATATGGGGAAACTCTCACCGATCCTGAATCCCAAAGTCTCCGCCGTGCTGAAGATCAGGTTTTTATGCGTCGTCACGAGCACCATCCTGCCGCCTTCCCTTAGAACTTCAAATCCCGATCTCATAAGCGATCTATGTATCTCCGTCGCTCTCCTCACATCGGCTATCCTCATCCCATAAGGCGGATTGGTGACGATCACATCCACGGAACCGGGGCGGAAAAACTCTGAGAGCGCAGACACATCGTGACGGTATATCTCCACCTTGTCCTCAACCTCTGCTGAACGCACGTTCATGATCGCACCTTCGACGTGCTTTTCGAACAGCTCAGATCCGTAGATCCGTAATTTGACCCCCCATCTTATTCCGCCATCAATTTGGGCCATGATTTGAGAGAATATCTCCCTTTTGAAGGGCAACCTCGTGAAGGCGAGGTTATCTTTACGGAAGTAGCCAGGGGGCAGATCCATGGCGGTGTGTGCTGCCTCGATAGGGATCGTCCCGCTTCCACACAGCGGATCAAGCATCGTCTCCCCCTCATTCCATCCTGATATTCTCACGAGCGCCGATGCGATCGATCCCTTTAAGCTTGCCGGATGATCGTATCGCCTCCACCCCCTTCTGTGCATGCTCTCGCCGCCGACCATATCGAGGCAGACCATGCAATTATCGTTTGAGACATCCACTCTGAGCGTCACGTCGGGATCATCCAGGTTCACCCTTTGCCTGTAACCTTTTTTCTCCATCACCTTATCTATGACTGCCTGGCCGGCGGAGGCAGCTATCTGGGGTGAGATGAAACGATGCTCGCCTTTACGTTCCGATCTTATGGCGAAGCTTACATCCGGCGAGAGGAACTGGGTGAACTCCGCCTCCTTAACTCCCTCGTATATGTCCTCAAGTCCGCCCTCATCCGTTCGGATCTTAAATGAGTGTAGGAGCAACATGCAGCGGTGGATCGTTCTGAGCGAGTAACTCATTAGCACTGCCTCTTCGATCGATCGGATCGAGATGGCGACACGTCCTCTGAATCCAAAGGGATTCAGCTCAACCTCTCCCTTCAGTTTCTCCTTCATTTCATCCACAACTACCCCTTCAAGTCCCCAACATGTGGTCAGTATAGCCCTCATCTCTCCATCTCCATGAAATCCATTCTCAGCATCTCCTCGCTCAATCCCTCTTTCTGACATCTGATATCCAGATAGAGAAATACGCTCAGGAGAGCTATAACGGGATCGAAGAGAAGCGGGATGAGAAATCCAAAGCTCAGATACTCCCAGCCGCCTCCGAAGCTGGTTCTTCCCCCCAGGTAGGCCGCTGGGGTGGATATGAAAAGGGATATAAGTACTTCGGCCATCACCGGTAGAAGCACCACTACAGCGCCTCGCCTGAACTCCCCCTCCATTATCATCTTACCGCGTCTGATGGCGCCATATCCGCCCTCACCTTCGACTACGATGACGCTTGACGTGAGGATATATCTGATGAAGATCAGAAAACCTGGGAGGAGGAAAAGCATGAGGCCGAGGGTCACATAAACCGTCCATATGATGAACGAACCGAGGAGGGGAAAGAGGAGCTTACCGAGGCGGCGAAATGGGGCGAGCGGATCTGAGCGAAGTCCGAGACGCTCATACATGAAACCGGCGATCGGAAACGGGGCGACCAGAGGGGGAGCCAGAAAAATGGAGAGAAATGAGATCGAAAGCACCGTGCTGATGAACATATCGCTTGGAGGAGAATGGAATCGCAGGGGTAGCCATAGCAACAGGGAGAGAATCGATCGGGCCGGAAGCGATAGGATCAGATATCGCCCGAACCCTTTTCTGTACTCCGTCAAAACGGCTCTATAGATCTGCCCCACATTCATCTGGAACGCTGTTTTATCTGTTGCAGATAGGTTCTCAGCTCCTTGTCATAAGGCTCGATCCTGAGGGCAAGTTCGAGATTCTGCACCGCCTCGTCCCAGCGTCCCATCTTCATATAGAGCGCTCCGAGGTTCCTATAGGCGGGGGCATATCGCTCCTTGATCAACTTGGACCTAAGGAACTCCGATTCCGCCTTCAGGAAGGCCTCCTTGGTCTTGCCTTTTATGATATACAGATCGAACTCCTTGCCGTCTTCCACCGGGTTGATATGGGCATAGTGGCCCTGCGATATGGCGAAGTTCTTAACCTTCTCGGCGATCTGTTTATCACCGAAGGTCAGAACGATTATCCCGGATTCGACCTCCCTCAGGGCGTTTTGGAGTTTATCCATCGCCTCAGTAAGGGAACTCCTGGTTAGGTCATCGGTCCATATCGGTTCGGACACCGCTTCGCCGAGATTGTAATATACAGCGCCTAGATCATTATGCATCTCGGCGTTCTCAGGTCTTATTTTCAAAGCCTGCGTGTAGATCTGTATAGCTTTGTTGTAGAACTCGAGGGCTTTGTCCAGATTTCCATCCTCATAATACTTCATTCCCATCTGAGCTAAGTTCTTGCCCTCTTCTCGTAGGTTTCTAAACTCCTCGCTTTCGAGCATCTTATCGCTTCCGGTACCTCCTACGGTATGGGTCCTCATGTAGATGACCATCGGGATCAGGAACAGGAGACAAATACTCACGGCTATTATGGTAGAAAGCTGAACTTTCATCTTAATCCCCCGTTACTTAAACTCATTCGCTCAAATTCCCTTTTGAGTGTAACAGTATCACTGATAGGAAACAGGAGGCAGGAAACGGGAGACAGGAAATAGATTTCCCCTGCCTCCTGCTTCCTGTTTCCTGTCTCCTTCCAACTCTAAGAAATAAGCTCTTCTGACCTCTCAGATCTCTGCTACACTTAACGATAATATGAACGAACTCATTAAATATAACACCGAAGGTGAGCTCGAGGTTGCGATCACCTGATTAAGGTCGTTAGCCTGTAGTTAACGCCTTCCCTCTCGAAGAAGAAGGTCACCCGATTTCCTCTCGAGATCATCCTCTCCACCTTTTTGAAATCCTTCAGATCTCTGATATCATATCGGCCGATGGCGTAGATCCGGTCTCCGGTCTGTAAACCGGACCCCCACAGCGATCCGGATCGCTCCACCTTACACACAAATACCCCATCCTTGCCTTTCAGCCTGAAAACTTTGGCTATTCTTCTGTTCATCTCATGAACTTTCAGCCCGATGGGGGAGCTATAAGGTTTAGATATCAACGGCTCGGGTGTTAGCGTTAGTTTGATCTCCCTGCCCTGTCTGAGAAGGGTTATCGGATATCCCTCTCCTCCTTTAAGCAAGCGGGTTATATATCTCAGATCGTCCAGCGTTTTAACCTGGAAACCCGATATCTCCTTCAGAAGATCCATCCGCTTTATGCCGGCTCTTTGTGCGGGGCTTTTATCCTCCACATTGGCGATCAGAACGCCTCGATCTTCGGAAATCCTGAGATGTCGGGCGATGTCAGGGGTCAGCTTCTGATACTCCATCCCCGTCCATGGCTCGATCACTACACCATCCTCGAGGAGCTTTTTCATGACCATCCTGGCGATGTTCGCTGGAATCGCAAATCCCACGCCCTGTCCTATCTCCGAGGATAAAAAGGCCACGCTTATACCCTCTACTCTCCCGCGGATGTCGATAAGGGGGCCTCCGCTGTTTCCGGGATTTATCGCCGCGTCGGTCTGTATCAGATCACGATAAGTCCTTTCACCGACGCGGATCGATCTATGTAGGGCGCTTATGACCCCGACGGTGACCGAGGGTGCGCCGAACGGGTTTCCTATAGCTATGGCCCACTCTCCGAGTTTGAGCTCATTTGAATCGCCCAGATCAGCTCCCTTGTCTTTTTCCCCCACCACCTTAAGCAGCGCTATATCGGTAGGATAATCCTCCCCCACCACTTCACACTCCATCTCCTTCGATTCCACCGATATGAGCTTCACGCTCACAGCGTTCTGGATAACATGCTGATTTGTAAGCACATATCCCTTGTCGATCATCACTCCTGAGCCCAGCCTGTGCTTGGTCTGAGGCTCAAATGGGGTGAACAATTGATACCACGGGTTCAATTTGACCGGCCGGGCTGAGATGACGTTGAACACATAAGGTGAGACCTTCTCAACGGCGCGGACTATAGCGTTATCTTTGGAGTAGATCGTATTATCTGACGCCATAGTTGATGATGATAGGAGGATGAAAACAGAGATAACGGCTAATGTTTTAGATATGCTCATCTGACATCCACGAATGTCCAACATACATTCCCCATCCGCAGATTATTTATTGTCATCGCTCTTATTTCCCTTGAGTGTAGAGCGGTTATCACCGATAGGAGACAGGAGGCAGGAAACAGGAGACAGGAATATAGATTTTCCCCTGCCTCCTGCTTCCTGTTTCCTGTCTCCTTCCAACTCTGAGAAATAAGCTCTTCTGACCTCTCGGATCTCTGCTACACTTAACGATAATATGAGCGATTGTCATTGTTTGAATGACGACGAAGTCAAATGACCTAATGACTACAAATGACTTTTAAGTAGGAGCGACCGATCGGTCGCCCCCACCCATATATTTCGGTATGCTACGGCCTTCAAGGCCGGCTATTTTCTTCTGTTCGCCGCCCTTCGAGCAGCCTGACGCATTTTCCTCTGGGCCTTCAGGAGCTTCTTGCGTCTCTGCTCGCTGGGTTTTTCGTACCGTTCCCGCCTTTTTATCTCCTTCAGGAGCTGTTCCTTATCACACAGTTTCTTGAAGCGGCTCAACGCCTTATCGATCGATTCGCCCTTTTCAACCCTTACCAATGGCATCAGACTCTTAACCTCCTTGAAGAGAAAACATCTTACGAGACGGGCTTATTTTACCACATCTCGAATCAATGTCAAGAACCGAATTTCATCTTTTTTCTCAAGCGTTCGATCAGAGCTGCTAAGGGCAACCCCACGACGTTGAAGTAACATCCTTCGATCCTTTTGACGAAGGCGGCGGCTTTATCCTGAATTCCATACGCGCCCGCTTTGTCGAGCGGTATCCCGGTTTCAACGTATTCGACTATCTCATCAGGGGAGAGCTCCCTGAAGGTCACGGATGTGCTTTCAACCCAGGATTCAACCTTCATGGAGGAGGCATCGACCAACGCAACACCGGTTATGACCCGATGGGTTTTGCCACTTAGGAGGGTTAGCATCCGAATAGCCTCTTGGGGTCCAGACGGCTTCCCCAAGATCCGCCCTTCAAGCACGACGATCGTATCCGCCCCTATAACGATCCCCTCTCCTACCTTTCGAGCCACGTCTAAGGCTTTGGCGAGGGCGGCGTTGAGTGCTTTCTCCTGTGGAGAGCTTCCAGATATTTCATTTTCATCAACGCCGCTTGGGATCACCTCAAATTCAAGCCCTATCTGTCTCAGGAGGTCCGCCCGTCGAGGTGATCCCGAAGCGAGGATAAGCCTTTTACGTTTCACCGCGCATCCTTCAAGCTACCCCAGGTGGTTCTAAGCTTTCCGATCGGATCAACCGCCTGGAATCCGATCGTCTTGGATGCATCGACCTTTAACCCCTGAAAATCCTTCTCATTGTCGAAGCCGATGAAGACCGCCCATCCGCCGCCCTGCTCGCAGACTTTAACCAAAATCCTGTTAGGCCCCGGTTTGAGGGTGATGGGAACCCTATCCTGAAATCCCGATGACCCTCTCAAGACGGGATTATCATGGACCACCTTGCCGTTGAGCCAGACCTTAACGGCGTCGTCGCTGCCCACGCGAAGATCGACGTTACGCCGATCGGGCGAGATGATCACGGTATATCCATACCAGGTGTAATTGTTCAGATCTCCGACCCTGCCGAATACCTCTTCGGCTAGCTTCTGGACGTTATTGCCGCTGAAATCGGTGAACTCACCCAGTTTCCATCCCTCTGCTCCCTGTTCTACGAGCGGAAATTTCTCCCATTCCCACCTGTTCTCGACCCCTTTCCCGTTGGCTACATCCTCCTCAGTATACTTGTGGTCGGTCCACTCGGAGATGAGGTCCTTCTCAACCGCCGCGACGGCGCCGCCGGGGCTCGGGCCGATCAGGTTCAGGAAATCGTTGAAGTAAATCACTCCCGTGCTGGACAACGGCGCGGCGGCTTTCCTAGGATCTGGAGTTGCCTTCAGCCCGTCCACCGGATCGATGCGACACCATCCGGCCCATCCACCGGTTTGCTCGCAGATTTTGATCAAAAGGCCGTTTTTCCCCTGCTTGAGGGGAACGCCTTTGATATGATCCTGATTGGGGGCTATGCCTCGAAGAACGGGATTATTGTGGATCACCTTGCCGTTCACCCATACCTTGATGCTGTCATCGCTCCCGAACCACATATCCACCCTACGATCCTCGTCTGAGATTATGTAAAGGTACATGTACGCGGTTATAAAATCATGCGCGCCGAAGATATCGGCACGTTGAAAGTCGACGATGTGGTTATTCGCCGCGTCGCTCTTTATAACTTTCCAGTCAAACCTGGGATCTCCTGTGAGTTTATCCCCTGCTTTGGGCCCGTTCTCCGGCTTGGACAGATCCTCCTCGGATATACCTATGTTCTTCTTTATCCAATCTGTGATGATCCCCTCGGCATTAGCGGCTCCGGTATCGGGAACGGCTGCGACCAGCCACGACTCGATGCCTCCCGTCGCGACGGTTCTTATCGCAAATGCCATATGTGACGTAAAAAACATGATAACGGCACATATCAGAACCGGCCAAAGCGATTTACCCACAACTTCTCAGGCCTCCTTTACGAAAAATCCCATTTGTGAAGGGATAGACGCGAAAATGGCATATAGCCCCTGTCAGACGGGAGCTATATGCCATCGATCTCAATCCCTTGGATGGTTCACTTCTTGATCTTCCCCCATGTGGTCGGGAGCTTATCCATCGGATTGACAGGGGTGACGGAGGAATCCACAACCAACCCCTTGTAGAAGTCCATGTTGTCGAAACCGACGAATCCAGCCCATCCGCCGCCCTGCTCGCAGACCTTCACGAGCAGCGTGTTCGGGCCCTTCTTGAGATGGACATCGGCGGTATCCTGGAAGCCGCTGGAACCTCTCAGAACGGGGTTATCGAGCACGACCTCGCCGTTAACCCAGACCTTGATGGCGTCGTCGCTCCCGAACCGCATCTTCACATCCCTGTCATCGGGGGAGATGATCACGGTATATCCGTACCAGGTGATGTCATTCTGATCGCCCTGTCTGCCGAAGACCTCCTCGGAGAGCACCTGGAGGTTGTCTCCGCCGAAGTCGGTGAACTCACCTTCAGTCCAGGCCTCCTCGCCCATCTTAACTCCCCTAGCAACGCCGATTCCCTTAGCGACCATCTCCTCGGTGAACTTGCCGTTGGTCCACTCCGAGATGAGGTCTTTGCCCTCAGCACCTTCAGCACCGCCGGGGCTTGGGCCGATTAAGTTGAGAAACTGGGTGAAATAGATGGAAACCGCAGCGGGGATCTCCTCGAACGGGCCGTTCTTGCTGGTGGAGATCTTCAGCCCCTCAATAGGATCGATCCGGGCATAACCTGCCCATCCACCACCTTGCTCGCAGACCTTGACTAAAAGGCCGTTTTTACCAGCTTTGAGTTTAACCCCTTCCACCTTATCCTGGTCGACACCGGCGCCACGGAGAACGGGATTCTTCCAAACCTGCTCGCCGTTCACCCAGGCGGCGACGGCATCATCGCTGCCTAAATACAGGTCAACCGTGCGATCCTTGTCCGATTCAATATAGAGATACATATAAGCGGTGATGTTGTCGTTCGCCCCGAAGACATCATCACGCTGAAAGTCGAGTATGTAATTATTTGACGGATCGTTATCCACAACCTTCCAATCGAACTTGGCATCTCCCGTGAGCTTATCACCTGCCTCGGGGCCGTTCTCGGGCTTGGAGAGATCGGCTTCGGTCTTGCCGATATTCTCCTTTATCCAATCCTTCTCCAAAGCATCCAATGCCTCGCCCGTGTTGGGAACGGCTGCGACCAGCCATTTCGGGATGCTGCCTTTTGTGATGATTTTAACTGCTAGAGCACCTTGGGCGACGATGAACATGGCGAACAGCGCCATCAAGGAACAGAGTAACAACTTACGCATCGTCTCTACCTCCTCAGGTAAGTTATAAGGTTCAGGCCGTAAATTCATGGCCCAAACGGAAGGACAACAATAGTATATCCCCTGATCGGATCTTTGTCAAGCACAACGGCGGACAGGCAGGACTTCTCAAAAGTTCATGGGGCGTGAGATGAGG